>CADBRO010000238.1 GCA_902797075.1 uncultured Lachnospiraceae bacterium | reverse complement strand
GATGTTACGGGATTTCATGGTAAAAATGAGGGGCAGGCGGAACAGTACTGTACGCTCATCCGCATCTCCGATGAAGCGATCGGGGAACTGATCGACTACTACAGAAGAAGCGACCAGAAGACACTGATTTGTTTCTGGGGCGATCATCAGCCGGAGATCGGCGATGATTTCTGGGAATACTGCTGGGGCAAGCCTCTGGAAGAACTTACCTTTGAGGAGCAGCAGAAGGCGTACGAAACCCGGTACTTCATCTGGGCGAACTATGATATTCCCGAGGCGGAGAATCAGCCGCTCTCGGCAAATTACCTGTCCTCCTACCTGCTGAGCCTGACCGGCCTTGAGAGGTCGGGATATCAGGATTTTCTTCTGGATCTCAGGGAGAAAATACCGATGATGAACGCTTACGGTTATCTGGGGGCGGACGGACGCCAGCATGAGTGGGGATCCGAAGACGCCGGAAAGGAAGAGACGGAGCTCCTTGAGGAATACGAATGCCTGATCTACAATGAACTGACTGCGGGGTCGCGGCGGGATTCCGGTTTCTTTATGGTTCCGGAAACGGAATGATTTACCCTCAATTCATGATCTTTGTACGGACTGGGCAGCGAATGCCTGCTTTACATTCCTGACCTTTGCTGTTATACTCTATCGCGGAATTGTATCCCTATCACGGGCGTGAAGAGCGTACCACGGGAACAGTAAAGGAGGAATAATATGAATACAGTATCGAATCAGACACAGAAGCTTGTTGGTACCGCCGTGCTTATCGCGGTCATCATCGTTTTGCAGACAGCGTTCGGATCAATCCAGCTTGGGCCGTTCACCATAACGCTCACGATGGTTCCGATCATTATCGGCGCAGTTCTCTACGGTCCGCTGACCGGTGCGCTTCTCGGCGCGGTATTCGGCATTGTCGTCGTGATCCAGGTAATTACCGGCGCGGCAGGAGCAGGCAGTACCATGATGCTTACCATGAATGCTCCCGCAACGGTTATTCTCTGCATCCTGAAAGGTCTTGCAGCAGGTCTCGTCGCAGGAGCGGTGGCGTCCGGCCTCGGAAAGAAGCACCTGTTTGCCGGCATCATTGCGGCAGCTGTGGTGGCTCCGATCTGCAACACCGGAATCTTCACGGCAGGTCTTGTTACGGTCTTTGCGCCGCTGGCACAGCAGTGGGCGGAAGGAGCCGGGGCGTCTTCTGTGTGGGGATATATTCTGGCAGGAATCATCGGAGTAAATTTTGTCATTGAACTGATTGTCGACGTCGTTATGGCACCGATCATTCTCAGGATCATCCAGGCAGTCAGGGCATCGAAGTAATTACATATCGCTAAAAACTCAAAGCAGCTGAAGTCTTAACGACATCGGCTGCTTTCCATGAGCCATGCCGACAGTTCGGGAAGGCGGAGCGTTCCCGAACCTGTCTGCATGGCTCATGGTAAAGTACAGGGATAAACGTGAAAGGAGACGCAGGATGATACTCGCTATAGATATGGGAAATACGCATATTGAGTTCGGTCTCATGGACGGTAATGAGCTGGTTATGTCTGAGAGGATCGGAACGGATCCCGGAAAGACAGCAACCGAATATGCGGTTCAGCTGCACACGATTTTTGAAATTTTGAAGATCGATGTCGCACGGATTGAGGGAGCGATTATTTCAAGCGTAGTTCCCCAACTGACATTTGAACTGAAAAAGGCCGTAAAAAAAGCGGTCGGAATAACGCCTCTCGTCGTTGGTCCGGGGGTAAAAACCGGTCTGAAGATTCAGATTGACGATCCGAAGACCCTGGGGGCCGACATGGTTGTCGGTGCCGTCGGAGGAGCAAAACTTTACGGAACTCCCCTGATCCTGATTGATATGGGAACCGCAACGACCATTTCAAGCATTGATGAGAGCGGAACCTTCCGGGGCGGAGTTATTATTCCCGGGGTCAACGTGTCTCTGAACGCGCTTGTGGAACGGACCTCTCAGCTGCCGAAGATCCCGCTTGCCGCGCCGCCTTCAGCGATCGGAACAAATACGGCTGCCTGTATGCAGTCGGGGATTGTGTACGGACAGGCGTCCATGCTGGACGGCATGATCAGCCGTTTCAGAGAAGAGATGAAGGGCACGCCGGTAACAATCGCTACGGGGGGACTTGCGAAGGTAATAGTGCCTTATTGCAGGGAAAAAATCATACTCGATAATGAACTGATGATTAAAGGTCTGAAAATCATCTATGACAAGGCCAGGGACGGCGGAAAATAACGGAAATTTAATGAGTTATTACAATTTTTACTGCAAATCTGAATAATTGCTTGAAATTACTTTAAAGAGTGCTATATTGATGATTGCAAATTATTTTAAGGGGGGATAAATAGATTATGAAGCCTTTGAATTATATTGTAGTCTCAGAAGAAGAAGGACTCTATGATACGGTGATGAGGCAGATTAATGAGGAAATTCCGGACGCCAGGATCAGGCGGGCCGGCACTGTAAGAGAAGGCGTAGCAATCCTGGAGAAAACCGGATCAGGAATCATACTTACGGATCTGAAAGATTTTGAATACCACAGGAATACGATGAGATTTCCTTGGAACAGGGAGAATGAAGAAGCCGGTCAGGCGCCGGATGACAGTCTCGCATATATTCCGGAAACTTTCAGAGGAAATACGAAAGCGGATCTCGGCCTTGTCAAGCGCTATATCAGAATGCATCTGGAAGAGGATCTTTCGCTGGATACCCTGTCGCGCATGGCCTGCCTTTCGCCGAACTATCTCAGTTCTCTTTTCAAAAAGAGGGAAGGAGAGTCGCTGAAGAAATATATCGAACGCCAGCGGATCGAGCGGGCAGCATACCTTTTGCTCACGGAAGATTCGATGATGTCCGAGATCGCCGTACGGGTCGGTTACCGGTACTGCTCCTATTTCTGCAGTGTGTTTAAAGAATACTACGGAATGTCGCCCCTTCAGTTCAGGCTGAAGAACCGCGAACAGAAAAAGCGGAAAGAAAAGACGATATGATTTATGATGAGCTTCAGAACATAAGAAACAGCAAAAGCGCAAGGCTGTGCACCGTGATTTCCGGTCCGGGCGCCGGAGCACACGCCCTGTTTTTGGAAGATGAGGCATATATCCGGGAAGAAGGATTTCCGGAGGGATATATTCCGACGGCTTCCGCGGAAATGAAAAATGCGTGTGTGATGTCCGGAGACAGCCGCATTTTCAGTGAAATTCCGGGAAAAGCAAGAAAGGCGGTGATCTGCGGAGCCGGCCACGTGGCAGTCGAAGTGGTGAAGCTGCTTCACGGACTTGGTTTTCAGACAACCGTAATTGACGACCGGGCTGTTTTCGGGAGAGCTGCCAAAGAGGCAGGCGCCGACAGGGTGCTTACCGGTGATTTCGGGGAAATGCTGCCGCTCGCTGAGATTGATGAGAATACCTGTTTTATTGTCATGACCCGCGGCCACCGCTTCGATATGGAGTGCCTCGAGTACGCGCTGCGGCGGAAGACGGCTTATATCGGAATGATGAGCAGCCGGGGCCGGGCGGCTAAAGCTATAAAAATTATGGAGCAGGCAGGAATTCCTGAGGAGAGGCTGGCGGAGCTGCATTCACCGATCGGTCTGTCAATCGGCGCGGAGACGCCTGCTGAAATCGCGGTCTCAACTGCTGCCGAGATTATAAGCCTGCTTAGTGGGAAAAACACCGGATGGATACCGGATGAGATAATAAGAGCCCTGTCAGATAAGCGGAAAAAGATCATGGCTGTGATCGTCGGCAGAAAGGGGTCGTCGCCCCGGGACGCCGGCACAAGAATGATAGTCTTTGAAGACGGAAGACTGGCCGGGACGCTCGGCGGCGGTTGTTTTGAGTCATCTGTCGTCACCAGGGCACTTGACATGATGCGCATGGGGGAGAAGAACGCGCTTCTTGTTTCCGACCTGACGGGGATGTCCGATCCGGAGGACGGCATGGCCTGCGGCGGAGTTATCGAAGTATTTCTGGAAGCAATTTAAAAGGAGCCTCACGGCTCCTTTTATTTAGCGCTTAGTGCGGTGCGAAAATCGCCATATTGTTGTATCCTGCCGGTTCGTAATGATCCATCGTCTTTTCAAGCCAGTCGCAGAGACGGGTGTAGAACTCGATCACCACATCTGCATTTTCTTCGACAGCGCGGCGCCTCACGGCATCCGGCGCATTCATGTATTTCTCTTCATACTCTTCACTGTCGACCAGAAGATCGATGTCGATTCTTTTCGTAATCTTGCGAAGTCTTGGATCGTTCCAATTCCGTTTCATCAGCCGTGCGTACTTCCGGACTTCCTTGATCATGGCGCGGACCTGATCGAAGGGCATCAGGTTCAGTTCATTTTTCCAGAGAAACTCTCCCGGATAATACTTTTTGATAAAGGGAAAAAACAGCTCTCTGGTACAGATGCTGTCGCAGGAAAGCTCGGCTTCTTCAGGCCAGTCCTGGTCCGCATTCATGATCTTGTCGTTGACAGGACAGAACCAGAACCGGAGACGACGGTTGTGACCCCGCTTCATTCTTATGTGATATCTTTCCTCCGCCATGACGGAACCTCCGGATTAAAATACATGATATGGATGGAAACAAGCATGTTCTCCACCAGTTTTTATATTACCACAACATGCCGGTGATAAAAAGAAAAAGGTTGCCAATCCGGCGCAACATGCTTAATATCTGTTATAGTCAGAAAAACAAAAAACAGACGGCGGACTGCGAAACCGCATCACGAAGGAGGCGGACTGTGAATACGTTCAGGAAATCTGATAAACTTGAAAATGTGCTTTACGACGTGAGAGGACCGGTCGTTGAAGAAGCGGACAGGATGGCAGCGGCGGGAGTCGATATCCTGAAGCTGAATATCGGAAATCCGGCGCCTTTCGGATTCAACGCGCCGGAAGAAGTCATTCTCGACCTTGCGATTAATCTGCGGGAGTCTCAGGGCTACTCGAATTCCAAGGGAATCTGGGGGGCAAGAAAAGCGATTATGCAGTACGCCCAGCTGCTTCAGATTCCGGGAGTCGAGGTCGACGACATTTATACAGGAAACGGGGTTTCAGAGCTTATCAATCTCTGCATGCAGGCTCTTCTCAATAACGGAGACGAGATTCTGATTCCTGCTCCCGATTACCCGCTGTGGACTGCGTGCGCGACCCTTTCGGGCGGAAAGGTGGTCCATTACATGTGCGACGAGCAGAGCGAGTGGTATCCGGATCTTGACGACATCGAGAGCAAGATTACCGATAAAACCAAGGCAATCGTCATCATTAACCCGAACAATCCCACCGGTGCTGTATACCCGAGGGATCTTCTCGAAAGAATCGTGGAGATCGCAAGACGGCACGGCCTGATCATTTTCTCGGACGAAATCTACGACCGTCTGATCATGGACGGCTATGAGCATACCGCGATCGCGTCGCTTGCTCCGGATCTCTTCTGCGTGACTTTCTCGGGACTTTCAAAGTCTCACATGATCGCCGGCTTCCGGATCGGCTGGATGATTTTGTCCGGAAACAAAAAAGCGGCGGCCGATTATATCGAAGGAATCAAGATGCTTTCCTCCATGCGTCTGTGCTCCAATGTTCCGGCGCAGTCGATCGTTCAGACAGCGCTCGGAGGAAACCAGAGCGTCAAGGGATATGTAAATTCCGAAGGCCGTGTAACAAAGCAGAGGGATTATATTATAGACGCACTGAACCAGATTCCCGGCGTGAGCGTGGTAAAGCCGAAGGCGGCGTTTTACTGCTTCCCGAAGCTGGACGTCACGCGGTTCAATATTCACGACGATATGCAGTTTGCTTACGATCTTCTGAAGAAAGAGCATGTGCTGATTGTTCAGGGAACCGGCTTCAACTGGCCGGAACCGGATCATTTCAGAATCGTCTATCTTCCGATGCTGACGACATTACGCGAATCTATGGGAAAGCTCAGCCATTTCCTTGATAATTACAGACAAGATGACGTTTTGTAATGAAATTTGTGGACAATTGAGCGGACAGGATATATAATTTTCTCAGGGAGCAGTCAGGATGCAGGTAATGAGTACTGAGTGCTCCTTAAATGTTTCAAAATGTCCATGCATTTGATACGGAGCATAACGAGGGAGGGAAACACATGAAAAAAGTATTGAGCGTTCTTCTTTGTCTTGGTTTGGCTGCGTCCTTAGCGATTCCCGCGGGAGCGGACGAGGCTGCAGGTATCAGTAAAGACGATATCAAGGTCGGCTTCATCTATGTCGGGGATGACACGGATCAGGGTTATACGTCCAATTTTATGGATGGCACAAAGGAACTGGTTGAAGAGCTCGGCCTGCGTGAAGATCAGGTGATCGAGAAAACGAATGTTTCGGAGGATTCCGCCTGTGAGACGGCTCTTAAAGAGCTTGCTGAAGCCGGATGCAATATCATCTTCGCGACCTCGTTCGGTTTTGAGGATTATGTCGAAGCCGTGGCACCGGACTATCCGGACATCGAATTCTGTCATGCGACAGGATATCAGTGTGCGACGGATGATCTGGAAAACACACATAATTACTTCCCGCAGATTTATCAGGCAAGATACCTGACCGGTATTATCGCCGGCCTTAAGACGGAAAGCAATAAGCTCGGCTATGTCGCTGCGATGCCGTTCTCTGAAGTTATCAGCGGCTACACCGCATTTTATCTCGGAGCGAAATCCGTTAATCCGGACGTGACGATGGAAGTTATCTATACGAACTCCTGGAATGATCCGAACCTTGAATCACAGGCAGCTCAGGCTCTCTGTGACGACGGATGCGACGTACTCGGACAGCACGCGGACTCCGCTGCGACTGCGACTGTCGCGGAGAAAAACGGCAAATGGCAGATCGCGTACAATTCCGATATGATAGACAAGGCTCCGAACGCTTCCATCACCGGCTGCCGCTGCGACTGGGGCGCATTTGAAAAGATTGCTGTGAACGCGGTTATTAACGGCGAGGAGATCCCGCAGGACTGGACCGGCGGACTTGCCGAAGAAGCCGTTGCGCTTACGCCGTTTAACGACGCGCTGATGCCGGAAGGCGCAGCTGAGAAGCTTGAGGAAGCCAAAGCAGCTATCCTTGACGGATCGCTCAACGTCTTTGATACCTCTGCGTTTACCGTAGGAGGAGAAGAGATGACATCCTATGTCAATGATTTCGATGTCGAATTCATAGCAGACGGATATTTCCACGAGCAGGATCCGGAGGTCGGCGGATCTTCACCTGCATTCCCGTCTGACTGGATTATCGACGGAATCACCGTAAAATAAACGGACAGAACCTGTTCTATGATCGAGGCGTCTCCTAAACGAGGCGCCTCATTTTTCGAAAAATCCGTAAGGAGCTGAAGGATGTTCCCGAATGCGAAGCATGAGGGTTACATACTTCGCATCCGGAAATAAAAAGTTGCGTGCGGAACATGTAATCCGTAAGGAGGTAACACCGTGGCGGAAAGCACACAATACGCAGTCGAGATGCGCGGCATTACCAAAATCTTCGGAAAGAAGGTTACGGCGAACGACAATGTTGACCTGTTTCTGAAAAAAGGTGAGATACTCGCGCTGCTCGGGGAGAACGGGAGCGGGAAGACAACGCTTATGAATCAGCTGACCGGAATCTATTTCCCGGACAGCGGTTCCATAAAGATCAACGGAAAAGAAGTGCAGCTGCGCTCCCCGAAGGATGCCTATGACAACCGGATCGGCATGATCCATCAGCATTACATGCTGGTGGACGTCTTTACTGCCGCGGAAAATATAATTCTCGGAAACCGGGGGTCTGCGCGTCTGGACAGAAGAAAGGCAAACAGACAGGTCAGCGAGATAGCGGATAAATACGGTTTCGAGCTGGATCCGAAGAAGAAAATCTATGATATGTCCGTGTCGGAAAAGCAGACCGTCGAGATCATCAAGGCGCTCTACCGCGGCGCCGATATCCTTGTGCTTGACGAGCCGACTGCGGTGCTGACGCCGCAGGAGGTCGAACGGCTTTTCGATATCTTAAGGAACATGAAGGCGGATGGAAAATCCATCATTATTATCACCCACAAGCTTGATGAGGTACTTGCAATATCAGACCGTGTCACCGTACTCCGCCAGGGAAAATATGTCGGGACGGTCAATACGTCTGAAGCGACTGCGGGGACTCTGACGGAAATGATGGTAGGACACAGCATCAGCCTCAATATCAAGAGATCCGAGGCGGAAAGAGGTGCCGAAATACTGAGAGCGGAGGGTATCACCGTTAAAAACGAGGAAGGGATTAACGCGCTTGACGACGTCTCATTCAGCTGCTTCGGCGGTGAAGTCCTCGGAGTGGCCGGTGTGGCAGGCAGCGGGCAGAAAGAACTCTGCGAAGCGGTGACAGGCCTGATCAAACCTGCCGGCGGACGTGTGCTTCTGGCCGGAAAGGGCGGAAGACTGGAGGACATCGAAAAAAGGGCAGAAAACCTTGATGAGGAAGTGGGATATTTCGGGAATCTCG
>CADBRO010000237.1 GCA_902797075.1 uncultured Lachnospiraceae bacterium | reverse complement strand
TATTATACTTCACGAGCAACTTCAGAATCTCGTCAATGACATCCGCATATGCCTTGTAGCTGTAGGATCCGCTTTTTCTTCTTCCGTAGCGAACTATATAATCGAGATGCCCCATGGAATCGAAATCGTGAAACACGGATACGGATTCAAGCGTCTCTTCAAAATACCTTCTGTATACATCGCTTTCAGATCTGTCTTTAAATGTTTCCGGATAATAAGGATCCATGCCGTATACGAGATGCTGTGAGCCGATAACAAAGTCAAACGGATAATCCTTAAGAAGCTTGCGGTAGCGCTCCGCAAGATGCGGCTGCAGACCGAGTTCCACGCCGGCAAGAATCCGGATGCGCCTGCCGTACTTATCGTTCAGACTTTTTATAGTTTGAAAATAAGCATCCAGATCAAACGTATACTCCACGTCCTCTACCGGAAAATCCCAATCGATATGATCGGTAAAACAAACATAAGGTATGCCTTGTTCCGCCGCTTTTATTATCATACCCTCCATGTCAGCATCCGAATCAGCCGAAAAGCTGCTGTGAACATGGATATCGCCAATCATCAGATTATACCTCCGCCGATAACATGTCCGTCCCTGTAAAACACCGCTGCCTGTCCCGGCGTTACGGCTCTTTGAGGTTCATCAAAAATACAGGTAATCTCATCCTCTCCAGTCTGCTCTATTATAGCAGATGCGGCTTTGTGATTATACCGGATTTTAGCGGAAACACGCATTTTTTCCTTTACACTCTCCACTGCGGAAAGATTTATGTCGTGAACCCGGACGATTCGCTTCATAAGCGCTTCATTGTCCGAAAGAACCACTTCCCTGGTTTCCGGAATGATTTCCTTTACAAAAGCCGGCCGTCCAAGAGAAATCCCCAGATGTTTTCTCTGACCGACAGTATATCTGATGATTCCCCTGTGTTTTCCGAGAATGTTTCCTTTTTCATCGATGAAATTTCCGGGTTCCGCCTCGGTTCCGGTGTAGCGCTCAATGAAGCTGGCGTAATCGTGATCGGGAACAAAGCAGATTTCTTCACTGTCCGGCTTTTTCGCAACCGGAAGTCCTGCTTCTTCAGCTATCTGTCTCACCTCATTTTTCGTATAACGCCCAAGAGGCATAATCGTGCGGCTGAGCTGGCTCTGCGTCAGATTAAAAAGTGCATATGTCTGATCCTTCGACGTAGATTCATCTCCGGCAGCGACCTTAAGCGTCATACGTCCGTTCGGAAGTTTTACTACTTCTGCATAATGCCCCGTCGCGATATAGTCCGCACCGAGTGCCATGCTCTTTTCCAGAAGGCTTTCCCATTTTACATACCGGTTGCAGGCAATACACGGGTTAGGCGTGCGTCCGCAGCAGTATTCCCTTACGAAATAATCGATCACATTTTCACGAAAAATGGTCTGGAAATTCATCACGTAAAACGGGATCCCGATAACATCCGCCACATGTCTTGCGTCCTCGGCAGCTGACGTGCCGCAGCAGGCATCCGGTCTGGCCTGGGTATTTTCTTCCTCCTGCCAGATCTGCATCATGACTCCGATGACATCATACCCCTCACGCTTCAGCAGAAGTGCTGCGACAGAGCTGTCCACTCCGCCCGACATTCCGACGACAACCTTCTTCATCCGTTGCTCTCCCTGATCTGTTCTACCGCTTCTTTTACGGCATCCACAGCATAATCAATTTCTTCTTTGGTGTTTTCATGAGACAGTGAAAATCTGATACAGCTCTCAGCTTCCTCCCTGGAAAGCCCCATCTGCAGCAATACGTGGGATGGCATTACCGCTCCCGCAGAACAGGCCGCTCCGGCTGAGGCGCAGACTCCCCGAAGATCGAGCGCGATCAGAAGCGTTTCGTGATCCGTCCCGTGGAAACAGATATTCATGTTGTTTGAAAGCCGCTCCGTCCTGTGTCCGATCAGTTCGGCACCGCTGATCTCATTTTCAATTCTTGCGAGTGCATAATCCCGCAGATTCCGAACGTAAGTATCGCGTCCGGCCATCGTCTTTGAGGCGATGCGGACGGCCTCTCCGAAACCGGCAATCGCCGCAACATTTTCCGTCCCGGCCCTTTTTGATCGTTCCTGTGATCCCCCGTAAATCAGGGGCGGAATCCTGAGTCCGTTTCTGACATATAAAAGACCGGCTCCCTTGGGGCCGTTCAGCTTATGGGCTGATGCGCTTAAGAGATCAATACAGCTGTCTGCAACGCTGATCTTCCTGTGCCCGAAGGCCTGGACCGCATCAGTGTGAAACAGTATATCTCTTTCTCTTGCAATTTTTCCAATCTCGGCAATCGGCTGAAGTACGCCCGTTTCATTATTCGCTGTCATGACGGAAATCAGGATCGTATCCTTCCTGATCGCGTTCCGTATATCATCCGGATCGATGATTCCGTCGCTCCCCGGGCGGATATATGAGATCTCTGCGCCCCTAAACTTCAGATAATCGCAGGTTTTCAGGACAGCATGATGCTCGATGCCCGTCGTAATAATATGAGTGCCCTTGCTGCTCATGGCCTCAAATACGGCCTCCAGAGCCCAGTTGTCTGATTCCGTGCCCCCGGATGTAAAGAATATCTCCGACGCTGAAGCTCCGATCAGCTCAGCCGCGCTTCGTCTCGCGGCGTCAAGCGCACGCCTGGAAGCAGCGCCCGTTCTGTAAAGCGCGGACGCGTTTCCATAATATTCAGTGAGATACGGCATCATTGCCCGAAGAACAGAAGGCGAAATGCGGGTCGTCGCAGCGTTATCGAGATAGACGGGAAGTTCCATCCTGCATCCTTCCATAATTTGAGAAAGGTTCCGGATAACCGGAACCTCTTAGAATCATCGATTTCCAAATTCAATGTCTCGGATGAGCTTTTGCATAGACGTCTCTCATCCTGCTGATATTCATGTTCAGATAAAGCTGGGTCGTTGAAATATCGGAATGCCCCATCATTTCCTGTACTGAATGGAGATCAGCGCCATTTTCAATCATATGAACCGCAAAGCTGTGCCGGATCGTGTGCGGCGTGATTTCTCCGCTGATACCTGCATCCTGCGCATAGTTTTTCAGGATCTTCCAGAAGCCCTGTCTGCTCATTGGCTTGCCCTGGCAGTTCGTAAACAGACATCCGCTGTCGGTTCCCGCTATAAGAGCGCTTCTCGGTCCGTTAAGGTACCTGAGCAACGCTTTTCTTGCGGCATGGCCGAACGGGATAACACGTTCTCTCGTTCTGTCACGGCAGATAATATACTCAAGCTTCAGATTGACATCACTGACTCTAAGGTTAATCAGCTCTGAGACCCTGATGCCGGTAGCATAAAGCAGCTCCAGCATAGCGGTGTCTCTGATTCCCTTGTTTGTCTTCTTATCCGGCTGCGAAAGCAGCGCCGTAACCTGATCTACGCTTAGAATAACAGGTATTTTTTTCTCCGACTTCGGTGGTCTTATCGTTTCAGCAGGGTTTTCACTGATCATCTTTTCCCTGACAAGATACTGAAAAAATGCTCTGATTGCAGCGATACTCCTTGATATCGATGAAGCAGCATATTTTCTGCGTTCAAGATACTGTATGTAGGAGTTTATGTTTGCAGAGGTGACAGACTCCCAATCAGTCACTCCCTGCATCCCGCTCAGATATGATAAAAGCTTTTTCAGATCCCGCTCATAAGAAACGATCGTATTACCTGAGGCATTTTTTGTATTCTTTATGTAATTGATAAAATCAAGAATTGCATTCTCCATAAATCCGGAACTCCGTTACCTTCAAGATTTTGTAGAAAGCAATTCACCCCTCAAATACTGTCCTTATTAATGTGTCCATTATAACCTTTAATTGACATAAAATCAAATTAAAATTGTCTCAGTTTTTCTGAAAATGCTGTAAAATCAAGCCCTCGCACGGGATTATCGCAAGATATCGATTTACATAAAATTTCAAGTACAACATCTTGTATTTCGGAACATTTGCCGGAAAATGAAAAATCCGCAGATTCTGCGGGAATTCCCGTCAATCTGCGGATTTTAAATGCTCTTATTTAGCGTAATCAATCACTCTGCTTTCGCGGATCACATTCACCTTAATCTGACCCGGATATTCGAGTTCAGCTTCTATCTGCTTCGAAATATCCCGTGCAAGCAGGACCATGTTCGCGTCGTTAACCTGATCCGGTATAACCATGACTCGAACCTCACGCCCTGCCTGGATCGCAAACGACTTCTCAACACCCTTGAAGCTATTCGCGATATCCTCAAGCTGCTTCAGCCTGTTGGTATAGGTATCGAGCGTCTCTCTTCTCGCACCCGGTCTTGCCGCTGAAATAGCGTCTGCTGCCTGGACAAGACATGCAATGAGCGAAGCAGGCTCGACGTCTCCGTGATGGCTCTCGACAGAGTTGATGACGACAGCATTTTCCTTGTACTTTCGGCAAAGATCTGCACCGATCTGGATATGGGATCCCTCGACCTCATGGTCAATTGATTTACCGATATCGTGAAGAAGACCGGCGCGTTTTGCAAGTCTCACATCACAGCCGCATTCGGCAGCCATAAGCCCGGTGAGCTCGGCGACTTCAATCGAATGCTTGAGTGCGTTCTGGCCATAGGAAGTACGGAACCGCATTCTTCCGAGAAGCTTGATGAGCTCCGGATGAAGATTATGAACACCGACATCAAATGCCGCCTGCTCACCGTCTTCGCGGATCTGGGTCTCAACTTCCTTGCGGGCCTTCTCGACCATTTCTTCGATTCTGGCCGGATGAATTCTTCCGTCTACGATCAGCTTTTCGAGAGCTATCCTTGCGATCTCTCTTCTGACCGGATCGAAACCGGACAGAACGACGGCTTCCGGAGTATCATCAATAATCAGATCAACACCGGTCATCGTTTCGATCGTTCTGATGTTTCTGCCTTCACGACCGATAATTCTGCCCTTCATCTCATCACTGGGAAGCTGTACGACCGAAATTGTGGATTCGGCCACATGATCTACGGCACAACGCTGGATTGAATTCACAACGATTTCGCGTGCCTTCTTGTCCGCTTCGTCCTTAGCCTGCTCAACGAGTTCCCGATACATCTTGGCGACATCGATTTTGACATCGTCCTGTACGGATTTCAGAAGGAAATCCTTTGCTTCCTCGGACGTCATGCCGGAGATTTTTTCAAGCTGTTCGATCTCCTGCTTCTGCATGTCCTCGGCCTGCTTAAGTTTCTTCCTGAGCTCCGCTTCCTTCGCCGTATAGTCTGCCTCGCGTTTTTCCATAGCGTCCGTCTTCCTGTCCAAAGCGTCCTCTTTGGATTGGATACGCCGCTCCTGTTTGGAAATTTCCGCTCTTCTGTCCTTGATTTCGCGGTCCACTTCGTTCTTAGCCGCAAGTGACTGCTCTTTCACTTCGAGAAGAGATTCACGTTTTTTGGTTTCTGCTGTCTTAATGGCATCATCGATAATACTTCTGGCTTTTTCTTCAGCAGTACCGATTTTTTCTGCATCAACCCGGGTCTTTTTTGCAATAGCCGCTTTCCACGTGATCGGAAGTGCAACTGCGAGAACGACTACGAGCACCATCAGTACAATTTCCAATAATGTCATCGTAGGAGCACCTCCTTATTTAGTTTTCATTGTACATGTTAAAAACATACAACGAATTAAATATATCTGTTTTCAATAAGAGTGTCAAGCACCGAAACGATGTCAGACACCCGGAATCCTTTGCGCGAAAGTGAAGCAATAAGCCTGTTTTTTTCCTGAAAATCGGGCACTTCTTCAGATGGTATCTTTTTGAGGAGAAGCTTTCGGATCAGGGGCTTTTCATCATCTCCCGCCTCCGAAAGACACCGGTCTATAATCTCCGCAGATACACCTTTTTGTTCAAGATCATATTCAATCCGTCGAAGGCTTCTCTTTTTTCTCATGATCTCGATATAGCGGCAGGCGTATCTTTCATCGTCGATATATCCCTTTTTCCCGGCATCTTCTACAACTGCGGAAACAGCTTCATCACTGAAACCGTATCTTGCAAGACGTTTTTTCAGTTCCGCTTCCGTCCGGTCCATATCCGCAAGAAGGACGAGGACCTTCTGTGCGGCCCTCGTCACTTCATCGTCATTATTTCTGATTCCGGAATTCATACCGGTTCCTTCACGATCTGTCATTTACCGACGCTCTCTCATTCTTCCCCTTCTGCGGGCATGTCATCGCCTGCGGCTGCTTCAAATACAGGGATCTCTTCCACAGGAAGCCCGTAAGCGCCTCTGACCTTCTGCTCGATTTCAGCCATAACGGCCGGATTGTTCTCAAGGTAGAGCTTGGCGTTTTCTCTGCCCTGTCCGATCTTTTCTCCCTCATAAGCGAACCAGGACCCGCTTTTTTCTACGATATTGTTCTCGGCGGCCAGATCGAGGATATCTCCCGATCTTGATATTCCTCTGCCGAACATGATATCAAACTGCACTTCCTTAAAAGGCGGCGCAACCTTGTTTTTCACAATCTTGACCTTGGCTCTGTTTCCGATCATCTCTCCGCCTGCCTTCAGCGTCTCGACTCGTCTTACGTCGATACGTACAGAGGCATAAAACTTAAGAGCGCGGCCGCCCGTCGTCGTCTCGGGATTTCCGAACATGACGCCGATTTTTTCTCTCAGTTGATTGATAAAGACGACGATACATTTTGTCTTGCTGACAGATGCGGTGAGCTTGCGAAGAGCCTGACTCATAAGTCTGGCCTGCAGTCCGACGTGGGAATCACCCATATCTCCGTCGATTTCAGCCTGGGGCGTCAGCGCTGCCACAGAGTCGACAACGATAATGTCGACAGCGCCGGAACGGACCATGGTCTCGGTGATTTCAAGTGCCTGTTCACCGGAGTCCGGCTGGGAAATATACAGATTGTCGATGTCTACGCCGATGTTTCTTGCGTAAACCGGATCGAGAGCATGCTCCGCGTCAACGAATCCGGCGATTCCGCCTCTCTTCTGAACTTCTGAAACCATATGAAGGGCCAGCGTTGTTTTTCCGCTTGATTCAGGTCCGTAGATTTCGATAATCCTGCCTTTCGGAATTCCGCCGACACCCAGCGCGATATCAAGTGAAAGCGATCCTGTCGGAACCGCTTCGACACTCATATTGGCACCGGCTTCGCCGAGCTTCATAACAGTCCCTTTGCCGAATTCTTTCTCGAGCTGGCTGATCGCTGCTTCAAGTGCTTTTTCTTTTTCTACACGCAGTCCTTCCTGGCTGCCGCCTGTAAGCGTATTTGCCTTTTTCAAGATATTCTCCTTTGCTTCATATAAGTTCTGCTGTCAATCAGCTATACAGAACATTTGTTCGTTTTAGCAACAATAAGATACTACATTTTGATTCCGTGTGTCAACCCGTAACTGAAATATCAGAAAACCATGATATCCTGAAATCGAAAAGAACCGCTCCCGCAAAGCCGGGAGCAGTTCTGTATTTATACTTCGTTGATGCCGCTAACTTCAGCCGATCAGCCAGTCATAAAGCTCCTGGTACTGGAGAGCAGAATGTTCCCAGGAGAAATCTTCCGCCATGGCGCGGTCGATCATCTTGTTCCATTCGCGCTTCTTATCATAGTAAATCTTCTCGGCATAACGGACCGTCGCCATCATTTCATGGGCATTATAATTGGCGAATGAGAATCCTGTTCCTGTTCCTTCAAACTCATTGTACGGTTTTACAGTATCCCGAAGCCCGCCGGTTTCACGGACAATCGGAAGCGTGCCGTAGCGAAGCGACATCAGCTGTGAAAGGCCGCACGGCTCAAACTGCGAAGGCATGAGGAAGGCATCGGAACCGGCGTAAATACGATTTGCGAGTCCCTCATTGTAATAGATCTGTGCAGATACCTTTCCGCCGTATTTCCATGCGAAATGGCGGAACATATTCTCGTACTGTTCGTCTCCTGTTCCGAGTACCGCGAACTGCACCGCATCCTGGCACATCTCATCCATCACGTAAGCGATAAGGTCAAAGCCCTTCTGATCCGTCAGTCTGGAAACCATGCCGATCAGCATTATCTTCGGATCAACGGTGAGACCGAGGTCAGCCT
Source organism: uncultured Lachnospiraceae bacterium (assembly GCA_902797075.1). Classification (GTDB taxonomy): domain Bacteria; phylum Bacillota; class Clostridia; order Lachnospirales; family Lachnospiraceae; genus Chordicoccus. Next base: position 9,051 of record CADBRO010000237.1, on the reverse strand, counting down.
GAAGCGCTGTCTTGTTCTTCACTTTCTCCTTGCGGAAATTCGAAGCGTTGTAGTTCTTATAGAGATATTTGTCTGTCTGCGGATCAAATGTTGTGTAATCAATACCGTTTACAATTCCGCGGAGATCGTTTGAACGGGCGCGCATAAGCCCGTCAAGGCCTTCTCCGTAATACGGCATCTTAATTTCTTCTGCATAGGAGTTGGAAACTGTAGTAATGGCGTCTGCATATACAAGGCCGCCTTTAAGGAGATTTCCGTCCTTTTTGTATTCCATCTTATCGGGCGTGAAATAATAGTCAGAGAGCCCGACGATATCTTTCATCGTCTTGATATCCCAGATTCCCTGGAATTTCAGGTTATGGATCGTCATGACGGTCTTGATTCCGCGATAGAAATCATTGTTCTGGAAGTTCGCGTTGAGATAAACAGGAACAAGACCGGTCTGCCAGTCATGGCAGTGAATAACATCAGGGCGGAAACCGATCGTCGGAAGGATACTGAGGGCTGCTTTGCTGAAAAAAGCGAAACGGCCGAGATCCCAGGGCATTCCGGCATAAGGCTTGTCGCAGGTGAAATAATCCTGATTATCTATGAAATAGAAATGCACTCCTTCATATTCGCATTCAAAAATTCCGACATAGCAGCTGTTCCAGTCGAAATCCATATAAAAATTCGTTTTATACTGCAGGATATCTTTCCATTTCTGGGCCATACATGAATAATACGGAAGGATCACGCGGCAGTCGAAATACCTCTTATCAAGCGCTTTCGGAAGAGAACCAACGACATTAGCGAGACCGCCGGTTTTGATAAACGGAACACCTTCTGACGCAACAAACAGAATATTCTTCATACTGGCAGCCACCTCTTAAAATTATTAGACCGAATCTTGGCCGGTCCACAATTATTATAAATCACCATCTTTGAATTGTCGACACATCTCTTTCATTTCCCGTGCCGAACTCAGGGTATTCGCCGTAATCTCGGCGCCGCCGATCAGCCGCGCAAGCTCACGCACCGATTCTTCAGCGTCAAGGGCGCTGATGCAGGTAACGGCTTCATCCGGACCCACATCTTTTGTAATTCCGTAATGAGCGTCCGCCATTGCCGCAATCTGCGGCAGATGGGTTATACAGATCACCTGCCTTCCCCTGGAAAGCTGAGTCATCTTCTCTGCTGCCCTCTGAGCAGCCCGTCCGCTGATTCCGCTGTCGACCTCATCAAAGATAATCGTCTCTGCGGGATCGGAATCGGCAAACATTGTGCGTATTCCCAGCATAAGGCGTGAGAGTTCGCCTCCCGACACCACGCTTCTGAGCGGCCTTCTGGGCTCACCCGGGTTGGTAGAAATACAGAATTCAATTCCATCCTTACCATCTGCGGTGTAGCTTTTCAGTTCCCTGAATTCCACTGAGAAATCTGCCCTCGCGAAGTTAAGCTCCTGGAACTGCTTTGACGCTTCTTTGGTAAAGCTGTCCGCCGCTTTCTTACGAAGCTCCGTCAGGTGCATTGAAGATGCTTCAAGACAGGCACCGGCTTCGGCAAACTGTTTTTCCAGGGAAGCGCGTGTTTCCTCGTAGGTTTCAAGACCGCCGTATTCTGCTTTTTTGTCTTCCAGCGCGTCCAGTACATCATCCACGGTCTTTCCGTATTTCGCTTTCAGTCTGTTAAGGACATTCAGCCGTTCCTCTGTCTCCTCAAAGCTGCCGGATTCAAACTCAATATCTCCGGCATAATCCGCGATTTCCCGGTTAAAATCATTCAAAAGATCGTCGATCTCCCCGAGTTCCGTAAGGAGCTGCTCAATCCTTTCGTCGCAGCCCGCCACAGACTCGAGCTTTTTAACTGCAAGCCCGATTGCGCCGCCGGCGCTTTCCTCGCTGTCATATCCGGTAATCTCGTGTACAAATCTGGCGGTTTCTGCAAGCTTCCTGGCATTCATAAGCCGTCTGTAGCGCTTTTCTAACTCTTCATCTTCTCCGGGTACAAGCACCGCCTCTTCGATTTCATTAATCTCATATTCAAGAAAAGACATTCTTCTAAGACGCTCCTCCCGGCTCAGCGAAGCTGACGAAAGCTCGCTTTTAAGAGAGGCATAGTGTTTAAAGTCCTTTCTCACCTGTTCGGCGGCATTTCTTAAGTCCTCTCCTCCGAAGCGGTCGATCAGCGACAGCTGGACTTCAGGCCTGAGCAGCTTCTGGTGCTCGCTCTGACCGTGAATATCGAGAAGAAAAGCAGCAGTTTCGCGGGCTGACTGGGCAGTCACTGTCTCGCCGTTGATGCGGATCGTGCTTCTTCCGTCCTGGATTTTTCTGGAAATAAGAATTACACCGTCCTCCGGTTCATATCCGAGCTTTCGGATGCCGGTCAGCGCATCTTCACCGGTAACTTCAAAGACGAGCTCGATGAGTGCGGGGGAGTCGTCTTCATGAACAAGGTCGCGGGTAATTCTCCCGCCAAGAGCCAGAGAAACCGAATCGATAATTATTGATTTTCCGGCACCTGTCTCTCCGGTCAGAATGCTGAGACCTCCCGGAAAATCAATGTCTGCTTCTCTTATGAGCGCCAGATTTTTGATATGTAGATTTCTGAGCATGGTTCACCTCCCCCGGACAGGTGTCACTGTCTACGGACGATTTCTTCGATTTTTGCCGTCACCGATCCCGCATCCTCCGGAGTTCTGATTACGGCGATGATGGTATCATCACCCGCAATCGATCCCAAGAGTTCGGGCCAGTCAAAGCTGTCGAGAGCGGCAGCTGCAGCCATAGCCAACCCGGACACTGTGTGTATCACCAGAATATTGAAGGATACCTCTGACGATACGTACGCGTCCTTTAAAATCCTTCCGAACCGCTCCGCATCGGGAAGACTGTCCGGAAGGTCTGCGGTATAGCGCAGCTTGCCTCCCGGCATTTTTGTCTTATGAAGACGGAGCTGCCGGATATCCCTCGAGACCGTGGCCTGCGTGACGGCGAATCCGGATTCATTCAGCTTTGCGGCAAGCTCTTCCTGCGTTTCAATATCACTTAATCGAATCAGTTTCAGAATCTGCTCATGTCTTGCATTTTTCATGTATCCGCCATCTTCCTTCTCAGAATATCAAGAAAACTCACATGATTAATCTTGATGATGCTGGTAAAATGGTCCGACGTCGAGATCTCCACCGAATCACCAGTACCGAGGCTGTATCCGCTGCTGCCGTCAAAGCTGACCGCGGCCGCGTCCAGAGTCGAACCTGTTTTTCCAGGACCGATTTCAATCCGAATACGATCCTCAGGAGGCAGTATAATGCTTCTCGATATCAGGGAATGCGGAGCGGACGGCGTAAGCAGAAGGATCTTCGCCTCCGGGGAAACGATTGGGCCTCCGAGCGACAGATTATATCCGGTGGATCCCGTAGGCGTTGAAACCACCATTCCGTCCGCGCTGTATGTGTTAAGGAGCTCGCCATTTACATAATTATGAAAGACAAAGGTCCTCAGGGTTTTCTTCCGGTTGATGGAGATATCGTTGAGTGCCGTATCCGTAAAAACAGGCTCTCCTCCGTGAAAAACCGTTCCTTTGATCATCATTCGCTTCTCTATCGTAAACTCGTCGCGGATCAGATGGTCCAGGGCGGAGTTCAGATTCCTGGTTTCGATTTCCGCCAGATATCCGAGTGTTCCGAGGTTTACTCCCAGAAGCGGAAGCTGGCGGCCCAGAACTTTTTTTGCGGCACGAAGAAGCGTTCCGTCACCGCCGAGAACGATTGCACATTCACAGTCATCATGGAGCTCGGATCCGTTCCCTGATATAAAGCATCCGCAGCCTCTCTCCTTAAGATACCCGGATATCTCAAGGGCGATGCTCTCCGAAGCCGGCTTTTCAGTGTTTCTTATGACGCCAAACTTTTTCATAAACAATCCATCTCCGTCTATACATCAAGCTCATTATGAGCCTTACTGACCGTATCACATATATCCGAATCCGTGATTGATTCTTCGATGTCACCGATGCCATCCCTGCTCTTTGACAGCATCACGAGATACTCGATATTGCCTTCAGGTCCCTTTACGGGTGAATAGTCAAGCCTTACCGGATAAAGATTCAGGGTGCGGGAAAATTCCAGTATTTTGCGGATGACTTCCTCATGTACTGCCGGATCACGCACAACGCCGTGCTTTCCGACCTGCTCGCGTCCCGCTTCAAACTGAGGCTTAATCAGGCATACAATAATCCCGTCGTCCGAAAGAAGCGAAAAGACAGGCTGAAGAACCTTCGTAAGAGATATAAAGCTGACATCGATGCTTGCGAAGCTTCCTTTCTCGGGAAGATCCGACGGGAGTACATACCTGATATTGGTTTTTTCCATGCAGGTCACTCTCGGATCGTTCCGAAGCTTCCAGGCAAGCTGTCCTCTGCCCACATCGATGGCGTAAACATGCTTTGCTCCATTTTGCAGCATACAGTCAGTAAATCCGCCCGTTGAACTGCCGATATCAAGGCAGACCTTATCTTCTACTGAAATGGGAAACACCTCAAGCGCCTTTTCAAGCTTAAGTCCGCCCCGGCTTACATATTTGAGGCGGCTGCCGCGTACTTCAATCAGGACGTTTTCATCAAAAGATGTACCTGCTTTGTCCGCTTTAACGCCGTTTACGTAGACGACGCCTGACATGATCAGTGCTCTCGCCTTCTCTCTCGATTCGGCAAGCCCCTGCTCAAATGTTAATATATCCAGTCTCTTTTTCACCTGAACTCTCCGATTTCTCCGTCGTCATTCAATATCTGCATTTTCTTCTCATAGGTTTCAATGCGTCCGCTTACGTCCTTTAAAAGGTTCATTCCCTGCTGATAGAGTCGGAAGCTTTCTTCGATCCCTGTGTCTTCTTTCTCAAGTTCAGCAGCAATTTTATCGAGAAGCTCGAAGCTCTCTGCAACGGTAAGCTCATGATCATCCGCATTTTCAGGTGTCACTGTGTTTTCGTTCATCGGTTTCGATTACCTCCGCCCGGATAATTCCGTCAGATACATAGATTTTCAATCTGTTATTTATATGGACTGACTTAACAGAACTGACTGTTCTTCCGCTGTCATCGCAGATATAAGAATATCCCTGTCTCAGTCTGTCAATCGGATTCAGTCCTTTCAGCCTGGCAGCGGCCATCTGCTGGCGCACCAGGTTCTTTCTCAGCGATTCAAATGCCAGACGCTTCAGCTTCTCGGACAAAAGTCCCAGGCGGTCATTCGCACTGTTAATCTTAAGAAGCATTGAGTCCTCGAGGCGTCTTGTGTATTCAGCCTGCGCGTGCCGCTGATCCTTAAGCCTTGCTTCCGGGGAAAGTGAGGCCAGCTTCGCCTCATACCATCTGCACTTCGCGTAAGCGGCTGTATTCCTTGCGTGAACTCCTCCAAGAAGACGCTGCCTCATCCGGAAGATTCTGTCGTGAAAAGCATGCAGATCAAATACCGCAAGCTCGGCTGCTGCGGAAGGAGTCGGCGCTCTTAAATCTGCGGCAAAATCCGTAATCGTCGTGTCCGTCTCATGGCCTACGGCAGATATTACCGGAGTACGGCATGCAAACACAGCCCTTGCCACTGATTCCTCATTAAAGGCCTGCAGGTCCTCATACGAACCCCCGCCCCGTCCGAGTATGATAACATCAACACCGGCATGGTCCATAGCCCGAAGGCCGCGAATGATGCTTGCAGCCGCTCCCTCTCCCTGAACGAGGGCCGGATACAGAATCACCTGCACATATGGATTTCTTCTTCTGGAAATATTCTGGATATCTCGGATCGCGGCACCGGTCGGTGCGGTAACGACACCTACCCGCATAGCATATTCCGGTATGGGCTGCTTGAAGGAGTTGTCGAACATTCCCTCTTCTTCCAGTTCCTTCTTGAGAGCAAGGAACTTTTCATAAAGATCCCCCGTACCTTCTTTCCGTATGGATGCCGCGTAAAGCTGATAGCGTCCGTCCCTTTCATAGATATCGATATTGCCGCTCACGACAACCTTATCGCCGTCCTTCATGGAAAATGCCAACCCTTTCCGGGAGCCGGCGAACATGACGCACGCAATGGAACTTTTTTCGTCTTTCAGTGAAAAATAGATGTGGCCGGACGAATGGTATTTACAGTTCGAAACTTCACCGCTTATCAGAATTCCGCCCAAAAAGCCGTCCCGGGCGAAAAGGTTTCTGATATACTGTGTCACCTGTCCGACAGAATAGATACGTTTACTCATTTTGCGGGAGCCTTGCAATCTCACCGAGTATGCCGTTTATAAATGAATGGGATTCGTCGCCTCCGTAGAGCTTTGAAAGTTCTACGGCTTCGTTAATGGCTACGCCGTCGGGTATCTGCTCGTCGTCATCGAATCTCATCTCAAATACAGCCACACGAAGAAGCGCGAGATCACAGCTCGCAAACCGGTTTGTCTTCCATCCTCTGGCTGTTTTGTTAAGCAGTTCATCGATTTCAGGAATCGATTCGTTTATCTTCATCCAGCGGGCAGTCAGATAAGAGCGCTCCTCCGGACTGATATCAGGATTCATGTCAAAGTAAAGTTCAAGCTGTTCCTGCATCTCGGAAGATGTATTAAAGGCACATAAAAATACCAGCTTAAAAAGGTGCTCCCGCAGTTTTCTTCTGCTCACGGACAGTTCTCCTTCGTTTTTATTCTAACGCGGTAGCTGCCGGCGCTTAATCAGCGCCGGCACCTGCTGCTCTTACACCGGATTTCTTACTTTGCGGATCTCCGGTCTTCAGTTTTCTTTAAATGCCACATCCGACACATTTATATTTACATCGGATACCTGCATTCCTGTCATGTTTTCAATTGCCGTTTTAACTTTCTTCTGAACCTCAGCACCAATCTCCGGAATACTGTATCCGTAATCAAGATTGAGTGTAAGGTCGACAACAACCTGGCTGCCGTCAATTGAAACCTTAACCCCCTTTGACAGGGCTTTAATTCCTTTTCTTGCGACCATGCTGTTGGTAATTCCGCCGTCTACAGAAGCGACGCCTTTCACTTCCGTTGCCGCGAGTCCGGCAATGACCGCGATAACTTCATCAGCAACTCTGACGCATCCGACACCGCCGTCTTCTTTTAATGTATACGTACTTCTATTTTCAGGCATTCAACAACTCCTCAGACAAAATAATCATTTACGATGCAGTTCAGATCATTTCATAAATGCTTTGATCTGCTTGGCAATTCCTTCCGCATCGAGTTCATATTTGTGAATCAGCTCCGCGGCAGGTCCGGACTCGCCGAAACGGTCTCTCACGCCGATTCTGCATAACGGAGTCGGAAGCTTTTCGGAAAGAAGCTCAGCGACTGCGCCGCCAAGGCCGCCGATAATGCTGTGCTCCTCAGCCGTGACGACTTTTCCTGTCTTTTTAGCAGAAGCAAGGATCAGATCCTCATCAAGCGGCTTAATCGTGCAGATATTGATCACTTCCGCGTCAATTCCGTCCGCCTTCAGCATTTCCGCTGCTTCAATCGCTGCTGAGACACAGATTCCGTTCGCAAGTACGGTTACGTCGCTGCCTTCACGGAACAGCTTGCCCTTGCCGATCTCGAACTTATAATCTTCATCATTGATTACCGGCACAGCGGCACGGCCGAATCGCAGATAAACCGGTCCCTCATAATCGAGCGCGGCTTTTACTGCAGCCCTGGCTTCGATATCGTCTGCCGGGCACATAACGACCATTCCAGGGATCGTGCGCATCAGAGCGAGGTCTTCAAGGCACTGATGGCTTGCGCCGTCCTCACCTACGCTGATGCCTGCGTGTGTTGCGCCGATTTTTACATTGAGGTGCGGATATCCGATGGAATTACGGACCTGTTCAAATGCTCTTCCCGCAGCGAACATCGCAAATGTGCTGGCAAACGGAATCAGACCGGTTGTTGAAAGTCCGGCTGCGATCGTCATCATATTGCCTTCGGCGATTCCGCAGTCATAGAAACGATCCGGGAACGCTTTTTTGAAAACTCCGGTTTTGGTTGCTCCGGCAAGGTCGGCGTCAAGGACTACAAGATTCGGATATTCGGCGCCAAGTTCAGCAAGTGCCTTTCCGTAGCTTTCTCTGGTTGCTATTTTTTTCACGTCACTCATAAACTTTCACCGATCCTTTCCAGATCTGCCATTGCCTGCGCGTACTGTTCGTCGTTCGGAGCAGTGCCGTGCCAGGACGCCTGATTTTCCATAAAGGAAACGCCCTTGCCCTTTACGGTTTTCGCGATAATCGCGGTCGGCATTCCCTTGGTTTCTTTTGCTTCTTTAAATGCGGCTCTGATCTGGTCAAAATCATGTCCGTCGATGTTAATGACATGGAAATTGAACGCTTCAAATTTCTTATCCAGCGGATAAGGATTGTTTACTTCCGTAATTTCTCCGTCGATCTGGAGATTGTTGTTGTCGACGATTACAACAAGATTGTCAAGCTTCTTCGCGCCGGCGAACATAGAAGCTTCCCAGACCTGTCCCTCTTCGCACTCGCCGTCTCCAAGGAGCGTGTATACGCGGAAATCCTTGTTCTGAATCTTTGCGCCGAGGGCCATACCTACAGCGGCCGAGATTCCCTGTCCGAGTGATCCGGAGCTCATGTCAATGCCCGGAAGATAGTTCATGGACGGATGTCCCTGAAGGCGTGCGCCTGTATGGCGAAGGGTCTCGAGCTCTGCCACAGGGAAATATCCCCTCTGTGCCATTACAGAATAATATCCGGGGGCTGTGTGTCCCTTGGAAAGAACAAAGCGGTCGCGTTCCGGATCCTTCGGCTTCTCCGGATCGATATTCATCTCTTCAAAATAGAGATATGTGTAAATATCAGCTGCCGATAATGAGCCTCCCGGATGTCCCGACTTTGCGGAATGAGTCGCGGTTACGATTCCTTTCCGGACTTCATTGGCAATTTTCTTCAGTTCAATATTGTCCAATTTGATTCCTCCTTCTGCCGCCTGGCAAACCATTTGTTATCATTTTATCTATTTTACTCTGATACTGTCAATCGCATGTTGGCGATGTATCTCGGAACGTTTATTCGTTTTTT
>CADBRO010000236.1 GCA_902797075.1 uncultured Lachnospiraceae bacterium | reverse complement strand
TAAAACTTCGCTCCTTGATGCGATCAGAAATACGCATGTAACCGCTAAAGAAGCAGGCGGTATTACGCAGCATATCGGTGCTTATATGGTATCCGTTAACGGACAGAAGATTACTTTCCTCGACACACCGGGACATGAAGCTTTCACGGCTATGAGAATGCGCGGCGCCAACGCGACGGATATTGCGGTTCTCGTCGTTGCTGCTGACGACGGCGTCATGCCTCAGACTGTTGAAGCAATCAATCATGCGAAGGCGGCTGATACCGAAATAATCGTTGCTGTCAATAAGATCGATAAGCCGAGCGCGAATATCGACCGCGTAAAACAGGAGCTTTCCGAATACGGTCTGATCGCGGAAGACTGGGGCGGATCCACAGTATTCTGCCCGGTTTCCGCAAAAACTCAGGAAGGAATTGACAATCTTCTCGAGATGATTCTGCTGACGGCTGATATGCATGAACTGAAGGCAAACCCGAATCGGAAGGCCAGGGGTATCGTGCTTGAGGCAAAGCTTGATAAGGGCCGCGGACCTGTCGCGTCTATCCTGATTCAGAAGGGTACGCTTCATCAGGGAGACTTTATCGCATGCGGCGCCGCTTCAGGTAAAGTGCGTGCGATGACGGATGAAAAGGGAAAGCGTCTGCATAAGGCTACGCCCTCCATGCCGGTTGAGATCATCGGTCTTTCAGCCGTTCCGGAAGCCGGAGAAGTTCTCGTGTCGCTTGACAGCGACAAGGAGGCGAAGGATTTTGCAGCTGTCTTTATCAGCGAAGGCAAGAAGAACCTGATCGAAGAAACGAAGACTCAGATGTCTCTCGACGATCTCTTCAATCAGATCAAGGAAGGCAACCTGAAAGAGCTTCCGATCGTTGTAAAGGCCGATGTACAGGGCTCCGTGGAAGCGGTATCCCAGTCGCTGCTTAAGCTTTCGAATGAGGAAGTTGTCGTTAAGGTAATACACGGAGGAGTCGGAGCGATTACCGAATCCGATGTATCTCTTGCGTCCGCTTCGAATGCAGTCATTATCGGATTCAACGTACGGCCTGACGCGACAGCAAGAACCATGGCTGAGAACCAGAAGGTCGACATACATCTCTATAACGTCATTTATGAAGCGATTGAAGACGTCGAACGTGCCCTCAAGGGAATGCGTGCTGCAGTCTATGAAGAGAAGGTTCAGGGACACGCAGAGATCCGCCAGATGTTCAAGGCTTCAGGCGTCGGCAATATCGCCGGAGGTTACGTCAAAGACGGTATTATTACACGCAGTTCGAAAGTCAGAATCTTCAGAGGAGAAGAGAAGATCTTTGAAGGAGAGCTGGCTTCGCTCAAGCGTTTCAAGGATGACGTGAAAGAAGTTCGCGAAGGCTTTGAGTGCGGATTTGTATTCAAGGATTTCGGTGATTTCCAGATCGACGATACGGTTGAAGCGTATACAATGGTCGAGGTGCCGAGAACCTGAGATCATGCAAGTGGAGGCAATATGAGGAAAAACAGTGCAAAGAATCTGAGGATCAACGGTGAAGTATGCCGGGAACTCTCGATGATTGTCCGTGAACTGAAAGATCCGAGAATTGCTCTTATGACGACGGTAACGGATGCGTTTGTCGCACCGGACTTAAAAACCTGCAAGGTATATATCAGCGTTCTCGGATCCGAGGAGGAAGAGGCGCGGACCATGGAGGGTATTGAATCCGCAAAAGGCTATATCCGGAGAGAGCTGGCGATGAGACTGAATCTCCGCAACACTCCGGAGCTTACCTTCATAGCGGACCGCTCCATCGAACGCGGAGTCATGATGTCCAAGAAAATCGATGAAGTGATAAAAAATGACGAGTCCTGCCACACGGATGAAAATCCGGCGGAGATTTAACCCGGGAAGTATATCCTTTCCGTCTTATCGACGGATTGGTGATTACCTTTGATCAATTTTACAGGCTGCGGACCAAAGTCCGCTAAGGCATGTTCACAGGCAGAGCCCTCCGGCAAATCGGCGGAGTACTCTGCCTGTATGTCAAGATGCTATTATTTTCCGAAGGGCAGAGTATATGAAAAGTATTTCTGAATTAATCAGCGATGATATTAAAACTGTCGGGATCGCTGGACATGTTAATCCTGACGGCGACTGCGCCGGAAGCTGTTCCGCCATGATGCAGTATCTGGCAGAGATGCAGCCGTCACTGGACATTACGCTGTATCTCGAAAAGACCGATCCGTCGCTTCATTTCCTGACAGGCATCGCTTCGGCAAAGTCCGAACCCGATGATGTTTGCTATGATCTTTTTATCCTTCTCGACACCAGCGATGAGGGCAGAATCGGTGCAGCGGGCAGTCTTTTCCAAAAATCGAAACATACGGTCTGTATCGACCATCATATCAGTAATAAAGGATTTGCGGAAATCAATCATATCGAGCCTGACGCGAGCTCATGCTGCGAAGTTCTTGCCGGGCTCATGGACGAAAACCTGATTACGTCGAAGATTGCCGAAAGTCTTTATACGGGTATTATCCATGACTGCGGCGTCTTTCAGTATTCAAATACATCTGCTGATACGATGAGAACTGCCGCGATGCTGATATCAAAAGGAGTTGACTTCCCCCGCATCATCGACGAAAGTTTTAACCTTAGAACTTTGACACAGAACCGGATCATGGGGACCGCTCTTGCGAGAACGGAATCCGAGCTTGGCGGACTGGTTGTATTCTCTTATCTGACGCTTGAAGATATGGAGAAAGCCGGAGCAAACCGGCAGGATCTTGGAATTATCGTGTCCCAGCTGCGCTTTACGGCAGGATGTGAAGCTGCTGTGTTTATTTACGAAATCGAGAAGGACTGCTACAAGGTTTCGCTAAGAAGCAACAGATATGTGGACTGCGCGAAAATAGCATCACGTTTTCTGGGAGGAGGACATGTGAGAGCGGCCGGTTTTTCGCTTGAGGGTAAACCGGATACAATCAAAGAACGGATCATTGCCGCTCTTGCTGAGGAACTGGACGGAATCAGATGATTAATGGCGTTATAAATATCAGAAAAGAGAAAGGCATGACTTCCTTCGGAGTGGTTGCATGTCTGAGAAAAATATTCGGGCAGAAAAAGATCGGGCATACCGGAACACTGGATCCGGATGCGGAAGGAGTACTGCCGGTATGCTTTGGACGGGCGACACATCTCGTAAATATGCTCAGTGAGGGTACGAAAGGATATCAGGCAGTCATCCTTCTGGGAATGACGACAGATACCCAGGATGCCGGAGGCAAAATTTTATCCACGCGCGAAGTCTGTGTTTCAGAGGACGAAGTCCGAGAAGTTGTGAATTCGTTCGTCGGACAGCAGAAGCAGCTGCCGCCCATGTACAGCGCGATTAAGATGAACGGCAAAAAGCTTGTGGATCTGGCAAGACGCGGAATTGAAGTCGAACGGCGTGAACGGGATGTGACATTTTATGAAATTAAAATTCTGGAAATGAAGCTGCCCAGGATCAGTATTTCGGTCACCTGCTCGCATGGAACTTATATCCGGACGCTGTGCAACGATATCGGAGAGACGCTGGGATGCGGCGGATGTATGGAAAGCCTTATAAGGACGAGATCGGGGGATTTCAGCCTTGAAGACGCACTGACTCTTTCAGAAATCAGAAGACTGAAAGAACTTGAAGACGAAGACAGAGGAGAACCGGTTCGGTCGGAATTTGATCAATCAAATGCGCCGTACAGCTTCATGAGAAGCATAGATTTTTTTTACCGGGATCATGTCAGAGGGACAATTTGCCGGGAGGCTCTTCAAAAAGCGCTTTCAGGATGTGGTTTTTCTGCCGGCATGGTTGAACTTTCCGGGGAGGTATCTCGCGGGGAATGTATACGGCTGTATACGCCGGAAGGAAAGTTTATCGGCATATATAAAAAGAAGGAGGACGGGTTTCACCTCGTAAGTTATTTCTATGAAGATCGTTAAGGAAATCTTCGGTTTTCGCTCAGAACACAGTCTGGCCGTCACCCTCGGAAAATTTGACGGTATTCACAGAGGCCATCAGGAGCTGATCCGCAAGACCTGCGAAGACGCAGGACGAAGGAGGCAGGAGGGGACTGACTGCAGATCCTGCGTCATTACCTTCGACATGTCTCCGTCAATGATTCTTTCGAAGAAAGAACGAAGACGAATGCTGGAAGAGATGGGTGTCGATCTTCTGATCGAGTGTCCCTTCAGTCCGAAACTAATTGAAACCTCTGCAGAGAACTTCATAACCGAGATCCTCGCGGATAGGCTGAAGACGGTTTCGGTATTTACAGGGGAGGATTTCAGATTCGGCTATAGAAGACAGGGGGATGCGGCGCTTCTCCGGCTGATGGGAGAACAGTGCGGCTTTACTTCCCACGTGGTTCCAGAAGTTGAAGAATCAGGCAATAAAATCTCGAGTTCGGACATCAGGGACGCTCTCCTTGACGGCAATATGGAGCGCGTCGGCAGGCTGCTCGGCTTTCCGTTTTTTGTGAGAGGGCAGATTATCCACGGGAGACAAATCGGGAGAACAATCGGTGTGCCGACGGCAAATATGATAGCAGATAAATCGAAACTGCTTCCGCCGAACGGAGTGTATTATGTTCGGTCCAAAATTGGCGGAGTGATAAAGAACGGTATCACCGATATCGGAACAAAGCCGACAGTCGGGGCACAGTTTATCGGGATTGAGACCTATTTCTTTGACTTCGACGAGGATCTGTACGGCGAAGAGCTTGAAATCGAGCTGCTGCATTTTTCACGTCCCGAGAGAAAATTCCAGTCGCTGGAAGAGCTTAAAGAACAGATTGAGAAGGACCGCCGCGGTGGCGCCGCTTATTTCGGAATCTGACGCAACTCTTTCTCTTGACACGCCTCGGTGCTCTTTGTTATACTCTAAAAGTTGCAAAAAGCGGCAGATGCCGTTTATTTCCGTTGTCCGGTTGCCGGCTTCTCCGGCCGCAGCTTGATGACAGGAGGATCAATCGAAACCACAGGAGGAAATGATTATGATCGCAAAAGAAAAGAAACAGGAAATCATGAAGGCTTATGCCAGAACAGAAGGCGACACAGGATCACCGGAAGTTCAGGTCGCTGTACTTACTGCAAGAATCAACGAGCTTACAGAGCATCTTAAGCAGAATCCGAAGGATCATCATTCCAGACGCGGACTTCTTAAGATGGTTGGACACAGACGCAGCCTTCTCGCTTATCTCAGAAAGAAAGACATCACACGTTATCGTGCACTGATCGAGAGACTCGGACTGAGAAAATAAACCTAACAGGAGAAGGGCAGGGAAACCTGCCCTTTCTTTAAATTATGTACAGCCCATTCGGGCAGAAGAAGGAGAAATATGGGAGATTACAAAAGCTATTCAATGGAAATCGGCGGAAGAACTCTGACCGTGGATATCGGCAGGGTGGGCAAGCAGGCTAACGGATGCTGCTTCATGCACTACGGTGAAACGGTCGTGCTTTCAACCGCCACAGCTTCAAAAGCTCCGAGGGACGGAATCGATTTCTTCCCGCTTTCGGTCGATTTTGATGAGAAAATGTACGCTGTCGGAAAGATTCCCGGCGGATTCAACAAGCGCGAAGGCAAGGCTTCTACACATGCTGTACTGACGAGCCGCGTGATCGACCGTCCGATGCGCCCGCTGTTTCCGAAGGATTACCGCAACGATGTTACACTGAACAATATGGTAATGTCTGTCGATCCGGAATGCGATCCTGAGATTCCGGCCATGCTTGGATCCGCTCTTGCCACAAGCATTTCCGACATTCCGTTTGACGGCCCCTGCGCGATGACACAGATGGGACTGATCGACGGTGAATTCGTCGTAAATCCGGGATATGAGCTTAAGCAGAAATCCGACCTTGCGCTTACGGTTGCTTCAACGAGAGAAAAAGTGATCATGATCGAAGCCGGCGCGAATATCATTCCGGAAGAGAAGATGATCGAAGCGATCTATAAATGCGATGAAATCAACAAGGAGATCATCTGCTTCTTTGACAAAATCATTGCTGAGTGCGGCAAGCCGAAGCACGAATATCTCCACTATGAGATTCCTGCTGAGTTAAATGACGCTCTTAAGGAAGTCTGCCCGCCGGATCAGATGGAAAGTGTCGTTTTCACGGATGATAAGCAGACCCGTGAAAACAACGTCGCTGAGGTGCGTGCAGCATTTGAAGAGAAGTACGGTGATAACGAAGAGTGGATGGCTCTGATTGACGACGCTCTTTATCAGTACGAGAAGAAAACGGTCAGAAAGATGATCCTCAAGGATCACAAGAGACCGGACGGCCGTCAGATCAATGAAATCCGTCCGCTTGCTGCAGAAGTCGATCTCATTCCGAGAGCACACGGCTCTGCGATGTTTACGCGTGGCCAGACCCAGATCTGCGACTGCGTAACGCTTGCTCCGCTCTCTGAAGCCCAGAAGATCGAAGGACTTGATCCGTATATCACGAAGAAGAGATATATGCATCACTACAACTTCCCGTCTTACTCGGTCGGTGAGACAAAACCGAACAGAGGTCCGGGAAGACGCGAAATCGGACACGGCGCACTTGCTGAGAGAGCCCTGATTCCGGTACTGCCCAGTGAAGAGGAATTCCCCTATGCAATTCGTGCCGTCTCTGAGACATTCGAATCGAACGGATCTACTTCACAGGCTTCTGTATGCGCTTCTTCCATGGCGCTCATGGCTGCAGGCGTACCGATCAAATCCGGCGTCGCAGGCATCAGCTGCGGCCTCGTAACCGGCGAAACGGACGACGACTACATCGTTCTTACGGATATCCAGGGCCTTGAAGATTTCTTCGGCGACATGGATTTCAAAGTTGCGGGAACGCATGAAGGCATCACTGCGATTCAGATGGACATCAAGATCCACGGCCTTACCCGCCCGATCGTTGAAGAAGCGATCCGCAGATGCAAGGAAGCCCGCGAGTACATCCTCACGGAAGTTATGGAGAAATGCATCGCTCAGCCGAGACCGGATCTGAGCAAGTGGGCTCCGAAGATCATCCAGATGAATATTGATCCGGAGAAGATCGGTGATGTTGTAGGACAGAGAGGAAAGACAATCAACTCACTGATTGACAAGTACAACGTACAGATCGATATCGAAGACGACGGATTCGTATCTATCAGCGGTACAGACAATGTCTCCATGAAAGAGGCTGCTGAAGCTATCCGCCTGATCGTCACCGAATTTGAGAAGGGCATGATCCTCACCGGTACGGTCATCTCCATCAAAGAGTTCGGCGCGTTCCTGGAATTTGCGCCCGGAAAAGAGGGACTTGTTCACATTTCCAAGATTGCCAACGCAAGAATTAACCGCGTCGAAGATGTGCTTCATCTCGGAGATGTGGTGCGCGTAGTCTGCCTCGGCAAGGATAAGAACGGAAAATTCAGTTTCTCGATCAAGGACTGCCCGAAGGACGAAACTGCTTCCATGGATATCGGCAAGGTCGTTGCTTCTGCAGATCCGGAGTTCTAATCAGAGGGAAACGGACGGAAGACGTCCTGTTTACAACTGACTCCATGCCGCATGCGGCATGGAGTTTTGATTCAGAAAGAGATAACTATGGAAAAGACAATCAGAATTAAGTATCATTCCGATAAAATTGACAAACTTACGTATGTAGACGGAAAGAGCGACTGGATCGATCTCCGGTCAGCTGAAGATGTTGTACTGAAAGCAGGAGAGTTTCATCTTGTGGATCTCGGAATCTCGGTACAGCTCCCTCAGGGTTATGAGATGATTACAGCGCCGAGAAGCTCGACCTTCCGAAACTACGGCCTTCTGCAGAGTAATTCCATAGGCATCGTCGACGAATCCTACTGCGGCGACAACGATGTTCTTAAGATGCCTGTATACGCGACGCGGGATACTGAGATTCATGTCAATGACAGGATCTGCCAGTTCAGGATTATCGAACATCAGCCGAAGATCGTCTTCGAAGAGACAGATGAACTGGGAAACAATGACCGCGGAGGATTCGGGTCAACGGGAAGATCATAAATAAGGAAATAAAAGAGGCATCCCCTCGGATGCCTCTTTATATTTAGCCCGTATGGAATTTATTCGTCTTCCTCGAATTCTTCTTCGTCCATCAGTTCGTCAAAGGCGTCGGCTGCGATTTCATACTCCTCATCGGTTTCAATATTCGCGATTTCCGGTTCGCCGTCGGCATTTTCGATATACCTGTAGAGAAGCACGTCGCCATCTTCCCCGTCTTCATCGTCCGTCATCGGAAGAAGCGCAATGTATTCATGTTCTCCTGCCTCG
>CADBRO010000235.1 GCA_902797075.1 uncultured Lachnospiraceae bacterium | reverse complement strand
CCGTTTGCCCCGCATATCACCGAGGAACTCTGGGAGCGGCTCGGTCACAGCGAGACGGTCTTCCACGAAAGCTGGCCCACATCCGACGCGCAGCTGGCTGCGGATGACGAAAAAGAGATTCCGGTCCAGATCAACGGAAAGACGAGAGCAGTCGTAATGCTTCCGGTTGATATATCGAAAGAGGAGGCAATTGCGCGCGGGAAGGAAGCGGCTGCCGACAAGATCGGAGACGCAGCGATCGTAAAGGAAATCTATGTCCCCGGAAAGATTATCAACATCGTTGTCAGAAAATAAGAAGACATAATAAAACGGAACCCTCAGCGGTTCCGTTTTATTTTTGAGATATCGGGTACGGCCATCATCGAGTAATTGGTATGATAGGTTACAAATCCCGGCTTTCCTCCGTTTTTCTTTCTCAGTTCTTTTTTCTTCGTGTAGTCGATCTCGACTTTCGGCGCATTTTTTCCTGATGAGAAATAGGCGGCGAGCTGGGCTGCTTCTTCGAAAGTCCGGTCCGGAAGTTTGGCTCCGTTGGTTTTTACGATGACGTGGCTTCCGGGAATTCCCTTCGCGTGGAACCACCAGTCGCTGTTTCCTGCGATTTTAAAGGAAAGCTCCTCATTCTGGTAGTTGTTTTTCCCCACAAGGATCTCGAAACCGTCTGACGACGTGAAAGAATAGGGAAGAGCCTTGACCGGGCGCTTCGCGCCTTTCTTTGAAGGACCTTTTTTCTGGGCGAACCCGAAGTCCGCCAGCTCCCTGCGGATTTCACCCAGGTCCGATTCCGTCTCGGAAAGCTCGATCGCAGTGAGAATGGATTCAAGCTGCTCCCTGTCGTTCTCCGTTTCTTCAAGCTGCACAGCGAGCGCTTCCGCCGTGCGTTTCAGCTTGTTGTACCGCGCGAAGTACTTTTGCGCGTTCGCAGCCGCGGTAAGGGTCGGGTCGACGGGAACCGAGACTTCATCTCCTGTGTAGTAGTTAACACAGTTCAGAACCTTTGCGCCTTCTTCAAGCGAATATCCGTATGTATTCAGCATCTCGCCGTAAATCCGGTACTTATCGCGCTTTTCCGTATCGGCCTGCTGCTTTTTCTGAAGGATATATTTCTTGTTTGTCCGGTCAAGCGCCGTCTGCGTGATACGCCTCAGGTCCGCTGATTTCTGTCTGATCCTGGTGATTTTCTCCTTTTCTCCGTAGTAGGAGGAAATCATGCTGCTTGCAGAGTCCATTTTTCTTACGGAGTACGGCGGATGCCGGAACATCTGATATTCAAAACATCCGAATTCATGGGGGAGATCTCCCTCATAGATGATGTTCGGTTCGAAACGGCCGCTGCGTATGTCCGACATACGGGAGAGAAAGACTTCGGTAAGAGCAGTCCGGTCATGATCACTGAGTTCGGCAAAAGACGCTCGGGGCTCGATTCCGGCCTCAAAAACGAATTCCTCTGCCGCTGCGGGAGAGATGCCGGTAAATGCGCCGTACAGAGCCCGGATAACGTCCCCGCTGCAGGAAAGGAGCTTCTCCCGGAATTCCTCCGGCCCGATGAACAGCGGATCCGTCTTTGTGTCCGATCCGGGAATAAACCAGGTTCTCCCGGGGAGTACTTCTCTTACGGAGCTTACGCTGGAAGGAATCCGTTTGATGCTGTCAATGATGCAGTTGCTGTCATCTGTAAAAATGATATTGCTGTGCTTTCCCATGAGCTCGATAATCAGCTTTTTGGTTCTCAGGTCGCCCAGCTCGTCGTAGTGCCGGATGCTGATGATGACGACGCGCTCGAGGGAAGGCTGTTCCACGGATATGATCTGGCCTCCCTGAATGTGCTTGCGGAGGAGCATGCAGAAATTAGGCGCTGACATCGGTGCTTCCTTTTTTACGTCTGTCAGGTAGATCAGGGGCAGGGATGCGTTAGCGCTCATCTCGAGATAATACTGTTTTTTGCTGCTCTTTACAGTGATGAGGAGCTCATCCTTTTCGGGCTGTATGATCCGGCTGATTCCGCCGCCGGCAAGAAGGCTGTCAAGCTCGCGAACGACCGCAGCTGTAGTGATTCCGTCAAAAGCCATGGCTCCGAATCCTTTCGTTTTTTACTTCGTATTGACTGATCGTACAACCGTAATGGTGCAACAAACAGCCCGGTTTTGTCAATGCTTAACTCTGCTTAAGCCGGCAGCGCAAGGCCGTTGCTGCAGGGCTTTACACGTTGACGTTTATCTGAAATTAGGGTAGAATCAATAGGATTATCGGTAGTTTTGTGTATTTCCGTAATAGACGATTCCGGAGGGGGACCAACTCACATGATTCGAAGCATGACAGGATATGGACGGGCTGAAGCCGTAAGCGACGCAAGAAAGCTCACGGTGGAGATTAAATCCGTGAATAACCGCTATCTTGACTTCAATATCAGAATGCCGAGGCGGTTTAATTTTCTCGAGGCAAAAATCCGGGAAGTCCTTAAGGAATCCGTACTCCGGGGCAAGGTGGATGTCTTTATCACCTGTGAGGAATATGCGGATGAAGCCGGCGCACTCAAGTACAATGAAGCGCTGGCAGGCGAATATATCGCCCACATGAGACATATGGCCGAGACATTCGGTCTCTCTTCCGCAATTACGCCGGCTGATATTGCCAGAGCGCCGGAGGTATTCACCATCGGTGACATCAGCACCGACGGAGAGGAGCTCTGGGAAATGCTTCTGCCGGTTTTAAAAAGCGCTTCGGAGCGGTATAACGAAGCGCGTGAAGCCGAAGGCGAACGCCTGAAGACGGATGTTCTCTTAAAGCTCGATCATCTCGGCGGACTTGTGGAGCATGTGATTGAGCACGAACCCGAAATCATGGAGGCGTACAAAAAGAAGCTGACAGACACGCTGTCGGAAATTCTTGAGGACAGAAGCATCGACGAATCGAAAATCGCCGCCGAATGCGTGCTTTACGCCGACAAAATCAGCACAGACGAGGAAAGCGTGCTGCTGCGGAGCCATATCAGACAGATGAAGGACGAGCTGGGAAAGAGCGGAAGCATCGGGCGAAAGCTTGACTTCCTGGCGCAGGAGATGAACCGGGAGGCAAACACGACATTATCGAAGGCCGGCGATCTGATGACAGCGGACATCGGTATCGAGATGAAGACGGATATAGAAAAGATCAGAGAACAGATTCAAAATATCGAATAAGGCGCTGCGCAAAAGGATTGGGGCTTAAAGGAGGTTTGCTTGGATAAGAAGGGGATTCTGATAGTTGTATCCGGTTTTTCCGGCGCAGGAAAAGGGACGCTCATGAAAAAGCTGCTTGAAGACTACAGCGGATATGCGCTTTCGGTCTCGGCAACGACACGTGCGCCAAGAGAAGGAGAACTTCACGGGAAAGATTATTATTTCATTTCGCGGGATGAATTTACCGGAATGATCCGTGATAACCGTCTCTATGAGTATACGGAGTACCAGAACAATTATTACGGAACTCCCAGAGCATACGTCGATGAGATGCTCGCATCGGGAAAAGACGTAATTCTCGAAATCGAGGTTATGGGAGCTGAGAACATAAAAAAACAGTTCCCCGATACGGTTCTTGTTTTTGTGACGCCTCCCTCTGCGGAAGAACTGAGAAGGAGACTTCTCGGGCGCGGAAGCGAAACGCCGGAGAAGGTCCGGGGCCGCCTCATGCGGGCGCTGCAGGAAGCCGACTACATGGACCGGTATGACTACATCCTTGTAAACGACGATATCGATGCGTGCGTGAAAGAACTCCACAACCTGATCTGCACTGAACACCTGCGCATGAGCCGCCGCAGCGAACTGTGCGGACGGATGAAGAGGGAGCTTGAATCCTTAAACGGCGGGCGCGAACAGTAAATCATGATACTATTACGGCACAGCTTTTCACAGCGGAAATGCGTGCTGAATCTAAGAAAAGAGGAGAAAACGGAACTATGATGATTCATCCCTCATATAAGGAAATGATGGAAGCGGTAAACAGCGAAAGCGAAGACGATACCACCCCTATCGTATCGAGCAGATACTCCATCGTGATGGCGACGGCGAAGCGCGCGAGACAGATTGTAAGCGGCGACGCTCCGATGGTCGAAGATGCAGAGGGCAGAAAACCCCTTTCCATCGCGGTCGATGAAATCTATCAGGGGGCAGTCAAGATCCTTCCCGGCGAGAATAACGATGACACAAAGTGAACCGGTTACAAAGCCGGTAAAGCTTCTGATGGTCTCCCTCGGATGCGACAAAAATCTTGTGGATTCGGAGCGGATGCTTGGAATCTTAACCGCCAGAGGCTTTGAGATCACCGACGATGAAAATGAAGCGGAGGCTGCAGTCATCAATACCTGCTGCTTTATCGAGGACGCCAGAAAGGAAAGCATCGAGCGCATTTTCGATCTTTCCCGCCTGAAGGAAACCGCGAAGCTGAAGGTTCTCATAGCGGCCGGATGTATGGCGCAGCGGTACAGGGAAGAGATTCTCGAAGAGATTCCCGAGATCGACGCGATCGTCGGCACATCCGCCATCGACGGGATTGCCGTCGCGGTTGAGCAGGCTCTTCGCGGAAAAAAGGAAGCGGTTATGCGGGATATCAGCACGGATCCCGATCTTGATCCTCTGAACAGGGTTGTAACCACCGGCGGACACTACGCTTATCTGAAAATCGCGGAAGGCTGCGACAAGAGATGCACCTACTGCTCAATTCCCGGTTTCAGAGGGCATTACCGCAGCGTGCCGAAAGAAAAGCTGCTTCTCGAAGCGGAAAAACTCGCTGCTTCCGGAGTGAAGGAGCTGATACTCGTAGCTCAGGAGACGACTCTTTACGGAACCGATCTTTACGGAAGAAAATGTCTTCATGAGCTGCTGCATGGGTTGTGCAGTATCCCGGGTCTTGTGTGGATCCGGATTCTTTACTGTTATCCCGAGGAAATCTATCCGGAACTTATCGACACCATCGCTTCGGAACCAAAGATCTGCCGGTACCTGGACCTTCCGATCCAGCACGCCTCAGACCGGATTCTGAAAAGAATGGCAAGAAGAACCACGGAAAGCGACCTGAAAGAACTGATCCGGACGCTCCGGGAAAAAATACCGGGGATTGTTCTTCGAACCACGATGATAACCGGCTTCCCGGGTGAGACGGAAGAGGACTACGAAACCTGTCTTTCATTTGTCAGAGAAATGCGGTTCGACCGTCTCGGCGTCTTTATGTACTCCCGTGAAGAGGGGACGCCCGCTGCGGCGATGAAGCCGCAGATCCCGAAGAAGATCAAAAAAATGCGTGAAGCGGGCATCATGGAGGCGCAGCAGCGGATTTCCCTTGAGAATAATCGCGGGAAAATCGGATCTGTGATGGATGTATTTGTAGAAGGGAGCATACCGGAGGACGGCGTCTATGTGGGAAGAACAGAGGGCGACGCGCCGTCGGTCGACGGTTTTATGTTTTTCAGGTCTAGGCGGACGCTGATGAGCGGTGATTTTGTGAAAGTTAAAGTTACTGCAGCGTCTGAATATGACCTTCACGGAGAGGAGATAGATGATGAAAACTCTCAGTTCGATGAATTTGCCGAATAAGCTGACCTGCCTCCGCATGGTCATGATTATTCCTTTTGTTCTCTGCATGCTGATCGGACGAGCGGAAGGCCCGTGGATGTGGGCTTCTCTCATTCTGTTTGCGGGAGCGTCCTTTACGGATATGCTCGACGGAAAAATCGCCAGGGCGAGAAATCTGATTACGGACTTCGGAAAGTTCATGGATCCGCTGGCTGACAAGCTGCTCGTGTGTTCCGCGCTGATCTGTCTGATCGACCTTCGCAGAATACCGGCATGGGCGGTGCTGGTTATTATCGCCAGAGAGTTCATCATAAGCGGTTTCCGCCTGATCGCTTCCGACAACGGAATCGTAATCGCCGCCAGCTGGTGGGGAAAGGTCAAGACGGTCACGCAGATGATTATGATCATTCTTCTGATCATTGACTTTACGTCGGGGCCGCTTGCGCTTCTTGCTAAAATTCTGATTTATGTATCAACAGCGCTCACAGTGATTTCACTCGTTGATTATATCGCAAAGAACAGAAGTGTTCTTTCGATGCAGGAATAAGGGGTTTTACGAATGGAAAGAATTAACATGACGACTCCGCTGGTAGAGATTGACGGAGACGAGATGACCAGAGTACTCTGGAAAATGATAAAGGAAGAGCTTCTTCTTCCGTTTATCGACCTTAAAACCGAGTACTATGATCTCGGACTGCCGTACCGTGACCAGACGGGCGACAAGGTCACCGCGGAAGCGGCGGAAGCAATCCGGAAGTACGGTGTAGGAGTCAAATGCGCGACGATCACGCCGAACGCCGCCCGTGTTACCGAATACGGGCTGAAGGAGATGTATAAGAGTCCCAACGGGACGCTCAGAGCGATGCTGGACGGAACGGTCTTCCGCACACCGATCATCGTGAATGGAATCGAGCCCTGCGTCAGAAACTGGAAGAAGCCGATTACGATTGCAAGACACGCCTACGGCGACGTGTATAAGAACACCGAGTTCAGAGTTCCCGGAAAAGGAACGGCGAAACTGGTATTCACGGATGATGACGGAAATGTTTCCGAGCAGGAAATCTTCAGATTCGAAGGACCCGGAGTGCTTCAGGGAACCTATAACCTTGACAGCTCCATCAGAAGTTTCGCCAGAGCCTGCTTCTCCTATGCACTCAGCCTTAATCAGGACCTCTGGTTTGCTGCGAAGGACACGATCTCAAAGGTTTACGACAGGGATTTCAAGGAAATCTTCGAAGAGGTATACGAGAAGGAGTACAGGGAGCAGTTCGAAAAAGCGGGAATTCAGTTTTTCTATACGCTGATTGATGACGCGGTAGCCAGAATCATGAAGAGCGAGGGCGGAATCGTCTGGGCCTGCAAGAACTATGACGGCGACGTCTTTTCCGATATGCTTTCCTCGGCCTTCGGTTCACTGGCGATGATGACATCGGTGCTGGTTTCTCCTGACGGATGCTATGAATACGAGGCAGCCCACGGAACCGTGCAGAGGCACTACTACAAGTATCAGAGAGGAGAAGAGACCTCTACGAACTCAGTTGCCACCATTTTTGCATGGACGGGGGCGCTGAGGAAACGCGGGGAGCTGGACGGCATCGCAGAGCTCTCCGAATTTGCGGACAGTCTGGAGCGCGCCACCATCAACACGATTGAATCCGGCGTTATGACCGGCGACCTGGCGCTGATTACGACCATTCCGAATCCTAGAAAAGTCAATTCTCTTGATTTCATCCGCGCGATCCGCGCAAAGCTCGAAGAGGAAATCGGCAGGAACTAAAAAAGATATTTTGGGTATAAAAAACCGCGGCATTTACGCACGCATGACGCAGTGCGAAAGCCGCGGCTTTTTTCATGTTTTACGATTCGTCCGATGAAAGCTGTTCCCACGTCCCGTAAGCGTTTTCGAGCGCTTCCGCCAGACGGTTTTTCTCTTCGCTGAGCTCCGCCAGTTTTTTGGCGTCGGACATAACGTCCGGATCCTCGAACTGAAGATCGATTTCCCGGTCCCGCTTCTCAAGATCTTCGATTTGCTTTTCAATTTTAAGCAGATCATTTTTCTGCTTGCGTTTTCTCGCCTCTTGTTCTTTCTGCGCTTTCCAGTCCATCTTCGAGGCTGTCTCAAAGGCCTGAGACACACCGTCTGTTTCGGACGGAAGATTCGCCTTTTCCACTGCTTCCTTCTTCTCCAGGTAGTAATCGTAATTGCCGATATAATTCAAAAGCTTCCCGTGGGTCAGATCAAGTATTCTCGTCGCTGTCCGGTTGATAAAATACCGGTCGTGCGAGACGTAGAATACAGTGCCGTCATAGGCGCGGATCGCGCTTTCGAGAACTTCCCTCGAGTTGATGTCAAGGTGGTTGGTGGGCTCGTCGAGGAAGAGAAGATTTGCGTCCGAGAGCATGAGCTTGCACAGGGACACTCTGGCGCGCTCACCGCCGCTTAAAGAGTCGATGAGCTTGAAGACATCATCGTCCGTAAAAAGGAATGCAGCGAGCTTCGTACGTATTTCCGTGTTTGTCATCGACGGGTAATCATCGGATATTTCTTCAAAGATGGATTTGTGACCCGACAATACCTGCATTTCCTGATCATAATAGCCGCTGATGACATTGGTGCCGAACACAAAAGAACCCGCGTCGGGAGATACGGCTTCATTCAGGATTTTAAGGAGCGTGGACTTTCCGGTTCCGTTGCTGCCGATCAGAGCCACATGCTCGCCTTTTTTAATTTCAAAATCAACCTGTTCAAAAAGCGTAATACCGTCATAGGCTTTCGTGAGACCTTTTACGGTAAGGACGTCGTTCCCGCTTTCAAGACCGGGAGTAAAGCGGAGAGAGATGGAACCTGCAGCCTCGGCGGGCTTGTCCGGGATGTCCATCTTCATCAGGAGCTTTTCGCGGCTTTCGGCGCGCTTAATGGATTTTTCCCGGTTGAAGGATTTCAGCTTGGCAATCACTTCTTCCTGGTGACGGCGCTCGTTAACGGCATTCAGATAAGCCGATAAGGCAGCTTTTCTCAGCTGCTCCTTTTTTTCGCTGAAGGCGTCGTAGTTGCCCCTGTAAGTTCTGGATCTGCCGTTTTCGATCTCGATCACCTTGGTTACAACGCGGTTCAGGAAATATCTGTCGTGGGAGACGATGAGAACAGCGCCCTTGTAGTTGATCAGGTAGGTTTCAAGCCACTCGATCGAATGCATGTCCAGATGGTTCGTCGGTTCGTCGAGCAGGATGATGTCCGGGGCCGTAAGCAGAAGCTTTCCGAGGGCGACACGCGTCTTCTGGCCTCCGGACAGTTCCCCGATGCGCTTCGTGAAATCTTCCTCGGAGAATCCGAGGCCTTTCAGTACGCCGACTACCTCGCTTTTATAGGCGTAGCCGCCGCCGCGTTCGTAGGCTTCCGTGATCTTTGAATAGGATGCCATTTCCGCTTCGAGGGCATCGCCGGAAAGCAGCGACATACGCTGCTCCGACCGCCTCATTTTGTCATAGAGATCAAGGAGCTCCTGTTTTACGGAAAGAAGCTGTTCATAAATCGACAGCTCGCCGGTCAGCTCCTGGTGCTGCGCGAGATAACCGATTTCACGGTCGTGAGAGAGAACAGCGGTTCCGGAATCAGGAGTGAGGATGCCCATGATGATCTTAAGAAGCGTGGACTTGCCTGCTCCGTTGACGCCGACCAGCGCGGCTTTTTCATGCTCTTCGATATGGAAAGAGACATCCCGAAGGATGTCCTTTCCGTCAAATGCTTTGCTGATTTCAGATATATTTAGAATCATATGGTGAGATGCTGCTCCGGTTCAGTCATATTACGGGCTTTAACCGTTTCAGAAAACACTGAAGCTTATGCTTTCTTCGGAAATTACGCTGTCATCGCTGTCATAGAAGGCAACGATGATCTCCGCGTCGCCGCGGCTGCCGAGGCTTACGGAAACACTGTCACTTCCCGGCTCGAGGAAATCGGAATCCGGTACAGCTACGCTGTCATCCGAAGAGATTACAGATGCATAGGCTGCTTCCTCCGGGAAACGGAGGGAAAGAGAAGCCTGGGATCCCGCAGAGAATCTCTGCGAAGAAGTAAGAGAAAGTGATGACGCTTCAAAGTAGAGATCGGCTTCACCCTGGACAGCCGGTTTTTCCGTGCCGGCCGCAGCTTTTCCGCCTGCATTATCCGCAAACGTGATATCCGCGGACAGATGATAGGAAGAATCGGTAAGGGAAAGGCTGCCGGTAAAAATGCGGATCTCATTTCCGTCGAATCCGGTATAGACTCCTGAGTCGCTGATGCTTCTTGCTGCCCATGCGGACTCGTCCGCGAGAGAGATTCTCGCTGCTTCCGAGCCGGTGGAATCCGTGAGGACTATCTGTCCGGATGCCGGTACAAGGTCTCCTTCCACATAGAGAGCAACAGATACGGAGTTGAAATCTGATGCGAAAATGACAGAAGGCGCCGTGTCGGAAGTTTCATCAGCACCGGCTTCGCCGGTCCAGTCGTCGGAAGCGCCCTCGTCGGTCCAGTCGTTGGAAGCGCCCTCGTCGGTCGAGTCGTCGGAAGCGCCCTCGTCGGTCCAGTCGTCGGAAGCGCCTTCATCGGTCCAGTCATCAGAGGCATCCCCGTTCCCTTCGGTGAACTCGTCCCCGGTTTCGTCAGAGCCGCCCTCGTTTTCGAAGGAATCCCAGTCAGTCCATTCGTCACCGGAACCTTCATCAGATCCGGAACCGTCTGTGTTTTCTGCAGTATCTCCGGTTCCGTCGAAGGAATCCCATGCGTCGCCCGAATCGTCCGCCGTATCTGTGTTTTCCTGACTGCCGCCGTCGTCCGTGTCAAAGGTATCCCAGCCTTCCCACGGATCGTCGGAATCGTCTGCCGTATCGCCCGCTGCCTGATTGTCATTGCTTTCCGTGTCAAAGGTATCCCAGCCTTCCCACGGATCGTCAGAATCGTCAGAGCTGTCAGAGTCCTCCCGGCTTTCATTATTTTCATCGGTATCCGTTTCGAAGGAATCCCAGCCGCCCCAGCCGTCGTCGTCTGTTACGGTAATATCGAACGGAAGTTCTTCACTGCTTTCCGGTTCGGGATCCGTATCAACGTTTCCGTGTTCCGGCGGGAGCGCCTCTTCATCAGTCGCATCGACGATCACGTCTTCGTCGAAAACGGAATCATCGGTGTTGATGAGGATATTGTCCTCGTCAAATATGGAGGGCTGTTCGGGTTCTGAGTCCGTACCTTCATCTTCCGGAATTTCATCGTCTCCAAAAGAATAGTCTTCCGATTCCGTGCCCTCGCCGGCAGTGGAATCAGCTTCATCATTTACGTCAAAGATCACGGAGTCCGGAATACTGTCTTTGTCGGATTCTG
>CADBRO010000234.1 GCA_902797075.1 uncultured Lachnospiraceae bacterium | reverse complement strand
GTTTCTACGTCCGATCCGCCGAGAATCTTGATTGCATTCGCGGCGGCATCGATTTCCTGTCCGCTGTCGCCGGCTTTGTATGCGATAAAGTATCCTCCGGTTTTGATAAATGGAAGGCAGTATTCCGACAGAGTCGAAAGATTGGCTACCGCTCTCGAAACGCAAAGATCATACTGCTCGCGGTGCTTTTTATCGAACGCCATTTCTTCGGCACGCGCGTGCAGCGCAACAGCATTTTCGATGTTCAGTGCATTTATTACTTCATTCACGAACTGAATCTTCTTGCCAACCGTGTCGATCATGGTCACTTTCAGCTTCGGAAATGCAAGAGCCAGTGGGATTCCGGGGAATCCGGCGCCGGTTCCAAGGTCGAGAACCGACAGATTTTGATTTAAATCCAGCCCTGAGGCATTTTCAATCGCGAGACTGTCCGCAAAATGCTTCCGCACAGCGTCTTCAAACTCGGTAATCCGCGTAAGATTCATGACCTTATTCTTCTCGACGATCATCTCATAGTACCGGAGAAGCGAATCCGCTGCATTTTCATCAATTCTGATTCCCTGCTCTTCGAGAATAGCAGCCAGATTTGAGCTGTTTTCAACGAGTTCTCTTGTATCCACGAAATTCTCCTTCTGTCTATTCATCGTAACTACAGATCTGTTCTCGTAACTGCAGATCTGTTCTCATAGCTACAGATCTATTATCGCAACTGTGGATCTGTTCTCATAGCTACAGATCTATTATCGCAGCTACAGATCTGTTCTCGTAACTACAGATCTATTATCGCAGCTGCAGGTCTGCTTGCCGCAACCAGAGTTTTATTCCTCGTCTGCGTCGTCTATTCCCGCGGACCGCAGATAATTCTTCAGATAAACCAGTAGTACAGAGATATCTGCCGGGCTTACGCCGGCGATTCTGGATGCCTGACCGATACTTTCGGGTCTTGTTTCCTTCAGTTTCTGCCGGGCCTCGATTCTGAGCGAAGGAACGTCATCGTAGTTGAGATCCTCCGGGATTTTCTTTTTCTCCGTCTTCGCAAACTGTCCGACCTGACGCATCTGCCGCTTGATGTAGCCTTCGTACTTGATATTGATATTTACCTGCTCGCGAACCGCTTCCGGAAGATCCGGTCTGTCGGGATCCAGGGGTTTCAGCAGCTCATAATCAAGCTCCGGCCGCCGGATAAGTTCCGCCAGCGTAGCACCGGATTCAAGAGGTGTGCTTCCGCAGGAAGCAAGAACCTGCTGTACCTGCTCGCCGGTACCGATATTAAGATGAGATACTCTGTCGATTTCAAGGGAAATCTGGCGCTCTTTTTCTTCCAATCTGCGGATTTCTTCCTCAGAAACCAGACCTGCTTCGTATCCGTATCTTCGAAGACGAAGATCTGCATTGTCCTGACGCAGGATAAGCCGGTATTCTGCCCTGCTGGTCATCATTCTGTAAGGCTCAAAATTCTCCTTCGTCACCAGATCGTCAATCAGAACGCCGATATAGGCTTCGGAGCGGAGCAGAACCATAGGTTCTTTTCCCTGAATATAGCGGGCTGCGTTGATTCCTGCCATGATACCCTGCGCCGCAGCTTCTTCGTATCCGGAGCTTCCGTTGAACTGGCCGCCCGAAAACAGCCCTCTTACGGCCTTGAACTCAAGACTTCTTTTTAACTGTTTCGGTGCGAGGCAGTCATACTCAATCGCGTAGGCATTCCGCACAATCCTGGCATTTTCAAGTCCCGGAACCGAGCGGTACATCGCAAACTGGACGTCTTCCGGCATCGAACTCGACATTCCGTCGATGTAGATTTCATTCGTATACCGGCCTTCCGGCTCCAGAAAGACCTGGTGTCTGTCCTTATCCGCGAATTTTACGACCTTGTCTTCAATAGACGGACAGTATCTCGGCCCCGTCGCATGGATAATTCCGCCGTAAAGCGGAGAACGGTCGATATTTTCGCGGATAATGCGATGCGTCTCCGGATTTGTGTAGGTCAGCCAGCAGGAGATCTGGTCGATCTGAACGCTTTCCGGATCCGTTGAAAATGAGAACGGAACGACCCTTTCATCGCCTTTCTGCTCGATACACTTTGAAAAATCGATCGTCCTGCGGTCGATTCTTGCGGGAGTTCCGGTCTTAAAGCGGACGAGCTCGATTCCGTGATCCTTAAGGGAGTCGGAGAGATGTACTGCTGCCATGAGGCCATTCGGTCCGGTCTCATTGCTGACTTCCCCGTAGATGCATCTTGCCTTCAGATAGACGCCGGTACAGAGGATTACAGCCTTCGCAAAATAGATTGCACCGGATACGGTGCGAATACCCGCTATCGAGTTATCCACACTATCCACTGATTTTTGTTCGAGAATTGTGAATAGTGTTTCTTTCTCGTTACTATTTATGTTTTTATCTGAATATTCAGACATCTGCTTAAGATCAGCGACCGTCAGAATTTCACTTACTTCTTGCTGGCGGATCGTCAGATGCTCCTGATTTTCAAGGACGCGGCGCATTTCCCGCGAGTATTCAGCCTTGTCGGCCTGCGCGCGGAGCGAGTGAACAGCCGGACCTTTCGACTTATTCAGCATTTTCGACTGAATGAAGGTCTTGTCGATGTTCTTGCCCATTTCCCCGCCGAGGGCGTCGACCTCACGGACGAGGTGACCCTTTGAGCTTCCGCCGATGTTCGGATTGCACGGCATGAGCGCGATGGACTCGACACTCACCGTAAACATGATTGTCTCGAGCCCTACCCTGGCACAGGCAAGCGCCGCCTCGCACCCCGCATGTCCGGCCCCTACGACCACGACATCGTATTGTTCTTTTACATATGGCATAATTTATTTATTTCCCCATACAAAACTTTGAAAATATCGTATTCACGAGATCTTCATCCACTTCTTCTCCGACGATCTCACTCAAGGACCGGTACGCGTCCATCAGATCGATGGAATAAAAGTCTTCCGGCAGTCCGTCCCGGATGCTCTGTTTCACAAGTGACAGGCTGCCGCAGGCTCTCCGGAGCGCATCAAAATGCCTGGCGTTCGTGATGATGGTTTCTTCACCCGCATTCAGATTTCCTGAGAAGAACATGCT
>CADBRO010000233.1 GCA_902797075.1 uncultured Lachnospiraceae bacterium | reverse complement strand
GAAATTTTGCGGCGAGGTAGCTCAGCTGGCTAGAGCACGCGGTTCATACCCGCGGTGTCGAGGGTTCAAGTCCCCCTCTCGCTACGGTATTTGGAAGAGCGGAAAATGCTGAATTTTACAGCGTTTTCCGCCTTTCTTTTTTTGCGGTACGGGGATTAGTTTTTGATGACTTTTGATGACACTTCTGACATGGCGACGCGCTTTTCATGATCAACCGTCGTGTCGTAGTTATAGCAGCGCTCATTCGTCTGCTCAAGGTGGCCAAGAATATTCGCGACAGCCTTTGCCGGAAGTACGGTTCTCAGCATCGATGAGACGGTTCGCCTGATTTCGTGAATCGAAGTTTTCGAGATGCCAGCCTCTGCCGCACGGCGGTTCGTTGCGCAGCTGATGTCATGTCCGGTATAGCGCGTGCCATCTGATCTGACGAATACGAAGTCCGCATCACCAATCCCGACGGGTACATCCGCAGGTAAAGCAGACATGATTTTCTTCAACAGCATCCGAATCTCTTCGTTTACCGGAATCAGCCTGTGTTTTCCGTTCTTAGGCTCGCTGATTACCAATTCTGACGTTCTGTCCCTGTAATCATACCGATGCTCAGAGAAATCAATATGAATATGCTTATCATCGATACAACTCCACTTAAGCGCCGCAAGCTCACCGACACGCATACCGGTCAGGATGGCAAGTTCAATCGCGTAGTCCGGCATGTAAGACGGATGCCTTGCCTCGTGCGCCCATACGGCATCCTGAAGCTTCATGAGTTCTTCCAGTGAAAGAACGCGCTCATTGTCAGCTTTCGGAGGAACAAATTTGCAGGAAGCAAGCAACAGATCACGGTCAACCAATTCCGCCGGATCCTTCAGGATATATTCTGCTCGCCTGGCGTACTGAAATGCCTGACGGATATATCCGATCAGATTACCGGCGCTTCTCTCGGGAATACTGTGCTTCACGATGATTTCACGCATCGCCTTTTCCAGATAGACGGACGTGATCTCACAAATCGGTTTTCCGGCCAGATCTGATCCTGCAAGGTACTTCTCAAAGTCCCTTTCGTACCTGCGAATCGTAGAAGGAGACAGACCTTTCTTCGGGTTGCTCACATTAACATAATTGCGCTTATATTCCGTCCATTCCTCAAACAGTTCTTTAAAGGGCGTTGTCCCTTTTTTGTCCGCTTTCTCCGAAACATCGTAGAAAGCAAGCAGGAACCGGTAGAGATCTGCTTTTGACTTTTTCTTAATTTGCCGCCTCCCGTTCGGCTTAGTCTCGTCCGGAACATAGGTCATATAGCGGCCATCCGGAGTTTTTTTAATCGCATAGTGATGAATTCTGTCGATTATCGTTGCCATAAAGGTCTCCTTATCGGAGCCTACAACGTCGTCAATTGCTATTGTACCACGTTTTATGTAGTCGACAAAATCGATATTCGGGTTAATGTAGTTCTTCTTGTGGCGTTTAGCATGTACTTTTCGGGGAGAAGCTGCGTTAACCTGCGCAACACATCCGTTCGGGTTCATTTTCGGACCTCCTTTTGAGGGAATGTGTCCGAAAATCTTTTTTGTTTTTCGATTTTGCGTTAAACGTCGATTTAAAAAACGTAATGCAATAAAAAACCTCCCGTGATCAGATCAGAATCTGTCACGGGAGGCGGAAGGAGGTAAAAATGATTACTTATGGATCAGATCTCGGGTTCGGAATCGTCACGCGAATTGTGGAACCCAAGGTCGTCCAGAAGACGGGCCATGTCACTGTCGTTTTTCTTCTTCTTGCGGCGCTCGAGGATGCGCTCGAGGCTGCGTACTGCGGCGTAATAATCCAGCAGGTCATCTAACTCGCCATCTTCATAAGGCATGATGAAGCCCTCTTCACCGTCCGGATACTTCTCGAAAAAACGTTCGAGAGTCTTCTTATGGCAGTCGATCTCCATCTGCTCTTCTTTTTCACGTGCGTCGTGGATCATCTTCATCACATCGACATTCTTTTTTTCATCAGTGTTCTTCAGCGTACTCATCGTTATTCCTTATCAGTCTGATTTCACTGATCATCTGCTGCAGTTCTTCTTCGGTAAACGGTCTGCCGAGTGCTTCTTCCAGGGATGACCCCAGACGAAATATTCTCCTCTGGCGCTCCCTGCGTTCTTCCTGTGCCTGTCTCGCAAGCAGAGAACGTTCCTGCTCGTGGAGCCGTTGCTTCTTTTCCTGAAGCTCTGCGATGCGCTCTTTCACGCTCTTCTTCATTTTTTGTCGTGACCTCCTTTCTGACCATAGTCAACATAATATCCCTCTCTTTAGTTTTATTGTAAACCACAAAAGAGGCGGTGCAAGGCCCGGAAAAGAAAAAAATTAAAGAATTTTCAGGAAATATCACTTGAAATGGGAAGTAGGTAATTTATCATGAAAGTAGAAGGTTATGTAAACTATAAATCTTTTATAAGGCGCACTTATGCACAACCGGAGGTCGTGCAGCGTGCGCGCTCCGCGGGGCCTGCCGGCGGCGTCCTGCGGACAGCTAAATACCAAAACGCCAGAAAGGGGGTAAACATGGCTATCTATCATTTATCAGCGAAGATATTCTCGAGATCCCATGGTGCATCGATCATCGCCCGGGCGGCCTACCGTACCGGGAACAGGATGCGGGATGATGAAACCGGTAAGGTTTATGACTACCGGAGGAAGAAAGAAGTGGTTTTCCATGAGGTCAGCCTCTGTGCGAACGCCCCGGAGGAGTACAGGGATTCTAAAACCCTGTGGTCATCCGTCCAGAAAGCGGAGCGGGCTGCCAATGCGCAGCTTGCCCGGGAAATCGTCGTAGCGTTGCCGAAAGAATACAACCGTGAGCAGCAGCTCAGCGTCCTCCGTGAATTCATCCGGGAGAATTTCACGTCCAAGGGTATGATCTGCGACTGGGCGATCCACGAGAAAGAAGGAAATCCGCATTGCCATATGCTGCTGACCATGCGTCCGATCAGGAAAGACGGAACGTGGGGTTCGAAGAAGACCAGCCGCGTAAAACTGGATCCTGAAGGGAACCGGATCCCGGTGATAGATCCGAAAACCGGGGAACAGAAGAAGGGACCCCGCAACAGGCTGATCTGGCAGAGAGAAATGACCGCATCCACAGACTGGGACCGCCGCCAGACTCTTCAGGCGTGGCGAACTTCGTGGGCAAACATCAACAACAGGGAGCTTGAAAAGATGAACGTTGAGAAGATTTCCGAACAGAGCTATAAAGACCAGGGTATCGATTTAGAACCGACGATCCATGAAGGATTTGTAGCCAGGAAAATCGAAGAGGAGGGCGGAATAAGTGAGCGGTGCGAATTCAACCGTTCAGTAAGATACAGGAATCTCATCACGAAGAGTTCTTCCTATAAGGTCCATCCTCTGACGGAGTGTTTCTGCTGAAGGGATCGCATAGGCTATTCCGAGAGCGGCTTTATAATAATCCGGATCCGCCTGCATCTCACGAACGGCTTCAAAAGAAGGTTTTCCCTGGCAGAGAAGGCCTATGTAGGTCAGTAGGATATCCCCGTTTTTTATCTGTGGCTGGGACCGCTTGTTATCCACCTTCATGCGGTTGGCTCTCTTGACCAGGTCGCTCTTTCCAAGAGCGCCGCCCACGAGAGTAAGCCCGCTGGGGGTAATAAGCCGTTCATTGGAGAATTCAACGATAATCTTCTTCATTCCATACACCTCTCTTCCCTGGTCTAATTGTACCAAATGGAAGAGAAAATGCGTGGAATTTAGGGATAAATAGCTTCACCCAATGGGTGAAGATGCAACTACAATGTGAATCCGTCGAAAACGTGGAAGAATCAATGATTTTTGATCACTTACCACTTATGAACTTCACGGATTCAGGTGATTTTTTATCATCATAAAAGGAAGGAAGGGATCTGTCGGGTAATGCTATGTGGTATGGGCAAAGAGGCGGACAGTGGTCCTGTGGGTCTGCATGAACTGCAGGGAATAAAGTGAAATACAGCCGGAAATCAGCGGGGGGATGTCTGCCAGGGAGAGCGCCCCGGCAAGGATCCTCTGGAGCCAGAAAAGGCGGTACCGCCGGATGACGGCTTTCACACTGTTTTCATCTATCCGAGGATTATTCTCACAGACAGCATTACGGTCGGTGCCGTTCTCATAAGTGAGAATGATCCTGTGCTGGTCGGCAAGAGAGATCCTGTCGTAGGGGACAAGGGAGGAAAGAAGGATGGCATGGGTTTTCCCGCATTCAGAGCATTTGACGCGGCAGATCCGGATGGATACCGTGCCTTGGGGGAGAAAGACGCCGCGCGTGTAATAAGCGTGAATGGCAAGGGCAAAAGAAGAGGATCAGGAGATCATCAGGAGCATCCGCAGCATGAAGCTGGGGGCAAGGGAATTGCTGGGCCTGCTGACGGCGATCCGGGCGGGAAACCTCTCGGAAGGGCTTCGGGAACAGCTGCTGGCTGCCGGCGGGGATGAAGACGAAACATCTGCGGAGGAAGAGGCCGGAGCGGACAGGCCCGGCAGCATGACAGGGAACGCAAACGGGTCAGGAGCCGTCGATGAAGGATCGGATCCTGAAAATGAGGAGGGCGCTAAGACGGCGCCGGAAAGAGAGGAAAACGAAAATGACAGGCATCACATGTAAGAAAAGAATACTGTTTGCACTGGCGGCGCTGGTTGCCGCCATGTGCCTCATGATGAGCTGCGCAAGGCCGGAGCAGAGGAGTTTGTGAGCCGCTATCCCGAAGGAATGGATACCTATATCGGAGAGAGGGGCGTCAAGCTTTCAGGAGGCCAGAAGCAGAGACTTTCGATCGCCCGCGTATTCCTGAAAGATCCGCGGATCCTTATCCTGGATGAGGCAACCTCCGCTCTGGATAACGAAAGCGAGATCCTTGTGACAAGAAGTCTCAAGGATCTCGCCAAAGGGCGTACCACTATTACGATCGCGCACCGTCTGACGACGGTCAGAGATGCCGACAG
>CADBRO010000232.1 GCA_902797075.1 uncultured Lachnospiraceae bacterium | reverse complement strand
CATAACAGCTACGGGTAGTCTTGTTCCGACGCGGATCGGCTCCTGTTTCTCCTCCATCATCGTTATGTGATTCTGCGTATAGAGCCGGTAAAGAACCGTCACCAGCAGAATCAGCACCGCAGTCAAAAGCATGTTGAGGATAATCTCAAAGATGTCAACAGCTGTCCCGACAAAAAATACCGCAAGCCTGAGTGTTCTTCCGGTTAAGCCCGTGCCTGGCAGGACGCGGTACGTCAGAAAGTCAAACAGAAAATCCACGGCTGGCGACAGTACGAAATGAATTCCAAAGAGCGGAATCACGCAGATGACAAACTGCATGAAATGAGCGCGCACAAGGTTCTTTGACTGCCTCTTTGCCCCCCTTACAGTCATATTGTCAAGTATCACTCCGGGAAAAGTGAAGCTGTTTGATATGGAGAACAGAACCGCAGCGCCGATGCCGGCGGCATAAAGGATCATAAGCGGTGAACTGTATATAACGGAGGTTATGAAATTCGGAAGATGAAAATCACTGGTCAGCGAAATAGTGTAACCGATCCCGGTAAGCGGAACCGCAAATGTAATAAAAATAATAAGCGGAATGCCGCCTGCACTTACGAACGCCCTAAGTCCCGCGAATCCTCTGACGTAAACTGCGGGAATCCTCATCCTTCGTCCTGCCATGATATTATCGCTGTTAATGATCTGGGCAAGAATCTCCGCCGCTGTATACAGAAACAGGATAAACAAAAAAACAAGAAGCAGCGCCCAGCCCTGCCAGGTCCTGAGAATCCTGAGCAGATCCGACGAGGTGATCAGGGCATAGCCGCCTCCTCTCATCAGCACACCGGCAAGCTGCCGCAGAGCGAAAAGCGCCGCCGCTAGAAGTCCCTTGGTCAGAAGCTGGAACTCCAGCATCTCCGGCACCGCATGCCAGGCAAAACGCAGGAATCTTTTAATCTTAAGTGTAGTCAGCTGTTCCATCATGCCGCATTATTTACTGTCCGTTTCCTGACTTGATCTCTCCCTGAGTTTCTCCAGCGCCTGTTCTTCATTCTTGATTTCCCAGTGAATCAGGAAGGTAAGGAGTCCCCGGAGTATGATAATGGCGCCGAGGATGCCAAGCTCTTCCCATTTGCGCACGATTACGGTTCGAAGAACCTCTCCGCCCATCTTGAATTCGAGGGCAAGCGCAATTCCCTGAGCGAGCTCAAGACGCAGGGTTTCGTCATGATTGATCCAGCGGATAAA
The DNA here is from genome assembly GCA_902797075.1 of uncultured Lachnospiraceae bacterium. Taxonomy (GTDB): domain Bacteria; phylum Bacillota; class Clostridia; order Lachnospirales; family Lachnospiraceae; genus Chordicoccus. The sequence goes on along the minus strand of CADBRO010000232.1, from coordinate 5,380 downwards.
TCCCTTGACTGCGGACGCCACAAGGACGCAGACGCCGAACAGCTCCAGAACGATGATGCAGATCTCCACAAGATTGTGAAGAATGCCTTCAATTGCTGCAATAAACTCGGTCATATTCATATCTCCCTGCGGTTCATGAACAGGCGTTAAAGCGGCCGTTTGATGGCCGCTTTACCTTTTAAGTTACTCAATCATTATAGCGTTTAACGACTTCTTCCGCAACTTTTAAGCCGTCGATCGACGCGGACATGATGCCTCCGGCGTAACCGGCTCCCTCGCCGCAGGGGTACAGACCGGAAACGGTGCTCATGCAGTTCTCTCCCCGGACGATCCTGACCGGAGACGAAGTTCTGCTTTCAACACCTGCAAGATAGGCGTCCCGGCCCGCAAAGCCCGGGTACCTGGCGTCAAACTCCCGCATGGCTTCGATAAAATCCCTGTTCATATCGGCCGGAAACAGTCCGTGGAGAGGCGCATAAGCCGCAGCGCCCTTGATGCAGAGCCGTTCCCGTTCATGTTCGTCAATCGGGGAACTTTCTGCCGGCCTGCCGCAAAGGACGCTCTCCTCAAATCCTTCGTAGGACTCGACCGGGATCTTCCCGGCACCGGCGGAGTAAGCTTTCGCCTCCAGTTCCTCCTGGAATCGAAGTCCCTGAAATACGCCGCCGTCTCCGAAAGTCTCAGGTCCGACCGTCAGTACGATCGCGCTGTTTGCCCGGCCCGAATCCCTGCCGTAATCGCTCATTCCGTTGACCGCCAGTCTTCCCTCCTCCGAGGAAGCGTTTACGATATATCCGCCGGGACACATGCAGAAGCTGTATACGCCCCGCCCTGAGGACGCCTGATGCGTAAGCTTGTAACTGGACGCAGGAAACTTGATTCCGCCGCCTTCCCTTAATGCCCTGCCGTAATGTCTTTCGTCAATCATTTCCTGGGGATGCGTTACCCTGAAGCCGACCGCGAAGCTCTTTTCGGTCATGACAATCCCGCGGTCTTTAAGCATGCGGAATGTATCCCTGGCGCTGTGTCCGCATGCGAGTATGACGGTATCGGTTTCAAGAAAGCAGTTCTCCCGCCCCGGTCCGCAGGCGACGCGCACGCCGGTAATCCCTGACGCATCCGTCTCAATATCGGTCATCTCTGATAAGAATCTGATCTCCCCTCCGCCTGATATAAGCCTCTCTCTCAGATTCACGACGACGCTTCTCAGTCTGTCGGTACCGATATGGGGATACTGCTCGAATGCAATCTCAGGAGGAGCTCCGGCCTCGATAAATGTATCGAGAACGAACGCATTTCTTCCGGAGGGATCACGCACCCCGGTGGTGAGTTTTCCATCTGAAAATGTACCGGCTCCGCCTTCGCCGAACTGCACATTTGACCGCGTATTAAGCCCGCCGCCTTCCCAGAATCCCTGTACGCTCCGGATCCGGTCCTCCATCGCTTCGCCCCTCTCAAGAACAATCGGACGAAGCCCGGCACTGCTTAGCGCAAGCGCCGCAAAAATACCTGCAGGCCCGAATCCGACCACCACCGGACGCGGTCTCTTTCCCATATATGCGCCGCATCCCGCGGGAAATGAATATACCGCCGGTTTTACAAAACGGACATTCCGCGTCCTGTTTTTGTCCGCGATCTTTCGTTCCAGATTCTCATCGCAAAGATCAACGTTCACGGTGTAGACGTCAAGAATATCCGGATGACGCCTGGCGTCGATCGAGTGTTTCCGTATACGGAAAGGAAGATCCTTTCCGTCTTTTAAACGCAGGATCTTCCTTATCTGTCTTGCTATTCCGTCCGTACCGCTTCCGTAAGGAAGCCGTATCTGGCTGATTTCAAGCATGTGCTGCAGCCTTCTTTCTTCTTTTTTTGAAACGCCGCAATTAAATTATCTCACCGAATCAAAAGTCTTCGTGACCTGCGCCTCGGGTTCGGGAGTAAGAAGGCTCACGACGATATTGATGATAAGAGCAATGATGAACGCCGGAAGAAGCTCATAAATTCCGAATACGCCGCCCATCGGCTTAAGGAGAAACTTCCAGACGAAGATCATCACGCCTCCGCCCAGCATTCCGCACGCTGCGCCGTACTTGTTAGCCCTTCTCCAGAAGAGCGCCAGCAGCATGACCGGACCGAAGGAAGCCCCGAAGCCGCCCCAGGCAAATGATACGATCTGGAATACGGAGCTTCCGCTGTCCCACGCCATGAGGATGCCGACCAGCGCGATTGCGATCAGACTGATTCTCGAAATAAGGAGGGACATCTTGTTGTCGATCTTGATACCGAAGAACTTCATCAGGATATCATTCGAAACCGACGAAGAAGCCGCAAGGAGCTGCGAATCCGAAGTTGACATCGTGGAAGCGAGAATACCCGAGAGCACCACACCGGCGATCAGCGCAGCGGGAATTCCGTATTTCGAGAGAAGCTGCGCAATTTCAACGATGATTGTCTCCGAAGCGGAACCTTCAAGCGCCTTGACGCTTCCTGCGCTCGTCATTCCGAGACCCACGATACCGATGACAACCGCTGCCGTCATGGAAATCACAACCCAGATCGTCGCGACTCTTCTCGACAGCCGGAGTTTTCTGTCATCCTCAATCGCCATAAAGCGAAGCAGGATGTGCGGCATGCCGAAGTATCCGAGTCCCCAGGCCATCGTGGATACAATCGTCAAAAAGGTGTGAGGCACGCTCTGTCCTGAAGCCGGATCATAGGTATTCACCATGCTGAGATATCCCGGAAGACTTCTCGCATTATCCATAACAGCGCCCCAGCCGCCGGCCTTGCTTACACCGAAGAAAAGGACGATAAGAAGCGCGACGCTCATGACGATCGACTGAATAAAGTCCGTAGTAGACGCAGCGAGGAAACCGCCCATGGATGTATAGAACATAATGACGATTGCGCTGATGATCATCGCTGCATGATAATCGACGCCGAACAGACTGTTGAACAGCTTGCCGCAGGCGGCAAAACCGGATGCCGTGTAAGGAACAAAAAAGATGATGATCCAGATTGCGGCAACCAAAGTAAGGAAATAGCGCTTATCACCAAACCGGTTTGAGAAGAATTCCGGAAGCGTGATCGAGCCTGTTTTTTCCGAATAACGGCGGAGCTTTCTGGCCACGATCAGCCAGTTAAAATACGTTCCCACCGCCAGTCCGATCGCTGTCCATCCGGCATCCGCACAGCCGCTTAAGTACGCGACCCCCGGGAGTCCCATAAGGAGCCAGCTGCTCATGTCCGAAGCTTCCGCGCTCATGGCCGTCACGAGAGGCCCGAGCTGTCTTCCGCCCAGATAAAAGTCCCCGACAGTTTCATTTTTTTCCGAAAGCTTAATGCCGATTCCCAGCATTCCGAAAAGATAAACCGCCATTGCAACCAGCATCGTGATTTGTGAAGCGCTCATGTAAAACCTCCTATGAAATAATTGCGCCTGTCAGGCCATGTTCTGCTCTTCGACCAGGCGGGTGCTGTGGTACCGTTCCCTGAGCTTCGGTTTGTCAATCTTGCCCGTGGCATTTCTGATAACCTCAGCAAAAATGATTTTCCTCGGTCGTTTGTATCGCGGAAGATCCACACAGAATCTGTCGACTTCTTCTTCCGTGAGTTCAGCTCCCTCTTTCACCTGGATAATGGCTGCGGCGATTTCACCCAGACGCTTGTCGGGAAGCCCGATCACCGCGACGTCATGAATCTTCGGATGCGCTGCGAGGAACGATTCGATCTGAACCGGATAGAGGTTCTCGCCGCCGGAAATGATAACGTCCTTTTTCCTGTCAACGAGGAAGATAAAGCCGTCCTCATCCTGTCTGGCCATGTCTCCCGTATGGAGCCATCCATCCTTCAGCACTTCCCTGGTCGCCTCCGGATCATGGTAGTATTCCACCATCACGCCGCGGCCTTTGACGCAGAGCTCTCCGACCTCGCCCTGATCCACAGGGACGTCATTTTCATCGACGATTTTAGCCTTCCACTGGTAACCCGGAATACCGATCGCGCCGACTTTATGTACATTTTCCATACCGAGATGCACGCACCCCGGACCGGTGGACTCACTGAGGCCGTAATTGGTGTCATATTTATGATGCGGGAAATACTCAAGCCATCTGCGGATCAGACTCGGCGGAACCGGCTGCGCCCCGATATGCATCAGGCGCCACTGCTTCAGATGATAGTCCTCCATCCGGATCTCTCCGCGTTCGATGGCGGCAAGAATATCCTGCGCCCAGGGTACCAGCAGCCACACAATCGTGCACCGCTCTTCGGATACTGCCCTGAAGATCGCTTCCGGTGAATGTCCTTTTAAAAGAACGCCCCTGCCGCCCGTATAGAGAGAACCGAACCAGTGCATCGTCGCGCCGGTGTGATAAAGAGGCGGAATGCAGAGGAAACAGTCGTCCTTTACGGTCTCGTGGTGCTTGGCTTCCATGAGAGCCGCCTGGGAAAGCGCTTCGTGCTTCAAAAGGATCGCCTTCGGGAAACCGGTTGTACCGGACGAATAATAAATCGCCCCGAAATCCTGATCCTCGATCAGCACCTTTGGCGCACTCGATGAGCTGTTGGAAGCAGCCCGGTAATAATCTTCCGCATACGACGGGCAGGAATCTCCCACGAAATACAGGAGCTTGTCCCTCAGGTTGGATGCGATCGCTTCTATACGTCCGATGAATTCGGGGCCGTAAAAAACGACGTCGCAGTCCGCCAGCTTCAGGCAGTAATCGATTTCCTCGGAGGTAAACCGGAAATTAAGAGGCACCACGACAGCTCCGGATTTCAGAATTCCGAAATAGATCGGCAGCCACTCAAGGCAGTTCATGAGAAGAATCGCGCACTTCTGGCCCCTGGAAATTCCATGGTCAAGAAGCAGGTTCGCGACGCGGTTTGCTTTCTCATCAAATACCGACCAGGTGATCTGCCGTCTGTAATAAGCGGCTGACGTCGGCTGGATCAGTTCGTATTCTTTCCAGGTAACGCGCTGTTCCTCTGTAATTTCGGGATTAATCTCGACGAGGGCAACCTCCTCTCCGAACAATTTACTGTTTCTTTCAAGCAGGTCCGTTATAGGCATGATCATTGTCCTTTCAATTCTGATAGTGCTGCGCCCGCGTTTTTTTTGCAAATCAACGCGTCAACGTGCTACAGTATTATAAGCAATATCCGTTTAAATGTCAAATAGGTTCCCAGGTCCTCCCGGCAGCTTCCGAATACTCGAAATCACCTCGCCTGCAGCCTTTTGCATTGAGAAAAAAACGCAGTTATTCTATAATAATTTGCGGTGAATCTTACAGGATAACTCGTGTACCTGAAATATAGTACTTGAAGTACACAAACTTGGGTGAAAATCAGTTGGAGTTCGATCATAACTCGTGTTGTG
>CADBRO010000231.1 GCA_902797075.1 uncultured Lachnospiraceae bacterium | reverse complement strand
CGGACTGCCGTTCCGTCTCCGGCCTTTTCTCCATCCACCCTGCCCGTAATCTGTACTTTTCCGTCCGCTATTGTCACTGTATCATCGTAAAGAATCGTAAAGCCGCAGTCCCGGATAAACCGTTCCATCTCGGCACTTCGGAAGGCCTGTGAAATCGGAGAAATGGGAAATCCTCCGAACAGCGTCTCTTCCACGTCGTGATTTCCGTAAACCGCATAGGTTCCGCAGGAAGTCCTGATTTCCTTAAGCGCCTCGATGTAAAGCTCCGGCTCCCTGAGCGCTTCGTAGGAGCTGGTAAAGAAATCCCCCGCTATAAGCACCACGTCCGCATTCTGCTCATTGATTTTCTCCACCATGCGTCTGATCGTGGACAGGTGGGAATTGACGCTTAAGTGAAGATCCCCGATCAGAACGGCCTTAAAATCGGAAATGGCTCCGGCATCCTTGTCAATCGAAATATCGTATTCCCTGACGACTGTGTTCTGTGCATGAATCAGCCCGTATCCGAAGACCGCGGTCCCGCATAGCGCGCTTACAAGAAGGTTTATGTCTCTGCGCGCAAACAGACTGCTTTTATGGCCTGCCATCCGAAGAACAAATCCCGTAAAGCGCAAAATGACCAGTATGCCGAAGAAATAAATCCAGAATCCGAGCCAGATATTACCTGCCCCCTGAAGAAAAAATTTGACAGGACTGTCCGGAAGGAGCGCGCCTGCAACCGGCGTCAACGCAGCAAGGATATAGACGCATAGGACGGCAGCTTCCTGGAAACCGCCTGATTTCCGGAAGAACGCGATCGATTTAAGGACCGGTACAACCATCATCAGCGTCAGCACCTGAAAAGCAGTATATATACCTATCGAAATAAATGGATTCATGTCTTTTCCCCAAAGCTGTCTTTTTAAATTTTCTTTTTACTCCATCTCAATCGTTGCCGGCGGCTTGCTCGTAATATCGTAGAACACGCGGTTTACATGATCTACTTCGTTGATGATCCGGTTCATCACGGTTTTAAGCACATCGTAGGGTATCTCCGTCACCTCCGCTGTCATGAAATCAATCGTACTGACCGCCCGGAGAGCAACGGCGTAATCATAGGTTCTCTCATCCCCCATGACGCCGACGGTTCTTAAGTTTGTAAGCGCCGCATAGTACTGATCCGCCGCCTTGTCGAGTCCCGCCTTTTCCATTTCTTCCCGGAAAATGGCGTCCGAATCCTGTACGATCCTGACCTTATCCATCGTCACGTCGCCGACGATCCTGATGCCGAGTCCCGGTCCCGGGAAGGGCTGGCGCATGACCAGCTTCTCCGGAATTCCCAGATGAAGACCGACTTTTCTCACTTCATCCTTAAAAAGATCCCTGAGCGGCTCGACGATCTCTTTGAAGTCCACATAATCCGGAAGGCCTCCCACATTGTGATGCGACTTGATTGTCGCGGACTCACCGCCGAGTCCCGACTCGACAACATCCGGATAGATCGTGCCCTGGACAAGATAATCCACTGCGCCGATCTTTTTCGCTTCTTCCTCAAATACCCTGATGAACTCTTCACCGATGATCTTTCTTTTCCTCTCGGGCTCGTCCACACCTGCAAGCCGCACGTAAAATCTGTGCTGCGCGTTGACGCGGATGAAATTAAGATCATAGGCGCCGTTCTTTCCGAAAACCTCCTCGACCATGTCGCCCTCATTTTTTCTTAAGAGCCCGTGATCGACAAAGACACAGGTGAGATTCTTCCCGACTGCTCTTGATAAAAGCACGGCAGCCACGGAAGAATCGACTCCGCCCGACAGCGCGCACAGCACCTTGCCGCCGCCTATCTTCTCCTTGAGGGCCGCTATCGTCTTCTCCGCGAAATCGTCCATCCTCCAGTCGCCGCTGCATCCGCAGATATCACGCACGAAATGCTGCAGCATCGCGGATCCGTATTTCGTGTGAAGGACCTCCGGATGGAACTGGAAAGCGTAGAGATTCCTTTGTTCATCCTCGACGGCCGCAGCCGGGCAGTTCTTCGTGTGAGCCGTCACCCGGAAGCCTGGCGCAAGCTTCGATATATAATCATTATGGCTCATCCAGCAGATCGTCGGCGAATCAATCCCCTGAAACAGGGCGGATTTCGGTTCGTCAATCATCACTTCCGTTTTTCCGTACTCCCGTTCCGGCGCCCTTGTCACCTCTCCTCCGAGTACGTGCATCATCAGCTGCGCTCCGTAGCAGAGACCGAGCACCGGTATCCCGGAAGAAAACAGTTCCTTGCTGCATGACGCCGCGCCCGGCGCATAGACGCTGTCAGGTCCTCCTGTGAGGATGATTCCTTTCGGATTCATATCCAGGATATCCTTAAGAGGCGTTCTGTAGGAATAAATCCCGCAGTATACGCTGCATTCCCTGACTCTTCTTGCGACAAGCTGATTGTACTGTCCGCCGAAATCAATCACGACGACCTGTTCGTGCTGTGTATTTCCCATCTTTAGTCCTTTCCTGCATGTGTTTCCCGCTCACTGTATTTTATAACAGGTGCGCCGTCATTTCATCATAGATTTTGATTGAATCCATGGTATAATTGCAGGTAACAGTCAGCAAAACCCTGCTTATGCGGAGGATAAAGCGAGAGGACTCATGACAGACAGAAACAGAAAGCGGCGAATGTCGCGTAAAAGAAGAAGGCAGCGGCAGCTGCGCATCATTTACACAAGTATGATTCTGCTTGTTGTTGCGATTGCCGCGCTTGCAATCGGAAGCACGCTCCACAGCAGCCAGAAGAAAAATGATGAAATACGCGCCGCCAAAGCTGCCGAGATCGCCGCTGAGGAACAGGCGATCGCGAATAAGCGGGCGGTCATAGCGCAGGCCGAGGAGATCGCAGGAACCTACGATTACGACGGCGCCATAGCCCTGCTCCAGCAGGAAAAGAACTACGACAGCGATACCGAGCTTATCAACGCGATTGCAAAGTTTACTGCCGCCAAATCCATGCTGGAAGCGAAGGATCCCCTGACGGTTCCGCATATTTTCTATCATTCTCTGATTGTTGACACGGACCGCTGCTTCAACACCTCCCTGTGGGGTGAAGATACCGTCGCCGGCAACAACGCCTGGATGACAACCATCGAGGAATTCGACAAAATCACGCAGCAGATGTACGACAACGGTTGGATACTCGTGAAAATGCGGGATCTCGTGACGGAGACAACCGACGCCGACGGAACCGTTCACCTTAAGCAGAACCGTTCTCTTCTGCTTCCGGCGGATAAACATCCGTATGTCCTTTCTATCGACGACTGGAGCTACTATCATTCCTATGAAGGAAAAGGCTACGGCGATAAAGCCGTGCTGGATGCAAACGGCGAGGTAAAAATCCAGTATACCGACGCGAACGGCAATGTCGATGTGGGTAATTACGACGTAGTGCCGCGGCTCAACGATTTCATCAAAGAGCATCCGGACGCTTCTTACAAAGGCGCCCGCGGACTCATCGCCATGACCGGCTACAACGGCGTGTTCGGTTACAGAACGGACGTGGCGTACAAGACCGGCGAGCGGCTGGACCGCGATCAGGCAGAATGGCTGGATCAGCATCCCGATTTCAACTGGGATACCGAAGTTGCAGAAGCGAAGAAGATCGCCGAAGCTGTAAAGGCTTCGGGATGGGAATTTGCCTGCCACACCTGGGGACACTTAAGCGTGACGGACAAGAGCGTAGAGACGCTTTCGACCGACCAGGATAAATGGCAGAATACGGTGGCGAATATCACCGGAAAGACGGACACGATCATCTTTGCCCACGGCAATGACATCGGAAACTGGCGTCCCTATGACGCGGAAACAAATCCCGTATACGCTTACTTTAAAGGCATGGGATATAATTTCTACGCAAATGTCGACGCATCGAACGAGTACTGGGTCCAGATTCAGGACGGCTTCTGCCGGCAGGGACGTATCGACTGTGACGGCCTTCAGATGTGGAGAGCCAAGTCGGGAACAGCCAAGAAAAATGTCTTCGAGAACCTGTTCGACGTGAACTCCGTGTTCGACAGCCGGAGACCGACCCCGGTTTCCGCAACAGGCAAATCCTGATTCTTGCCTCATCATCCGTTTCATGTTATGATTCTCAATGCACGCACACGGCGTGATATCTGACACGGAGGAAAAAGAAGTGGAAGTTTGGCAGATTTTACTGATCATTCTCGCAGTGCTGATCGCAGTTCTGGTCGTACTGTATTTCATGGGTAAGCGCCTGCAGAAACGACAGGCTGAACAGAAGGAGCAGATCGAAGCTGCAAAGCAGCAGATGACGCTTCTGATTATCGACAAAAAACGAATGCGCGTAACCGAATCGGGTCTGCCGCAGGCGGTCATTGACCAGGTGCCGAAGCTGATGCGGAGAAGCAAGCTTCCGGTCGTAAAGGTAAAGGCCGGTCCGAGGGTCATGACCATGATCGCCGATGAAGCAATCTTCGATATCATTCCGGTTAAAAAGGAAGTCAAGGCTACCGTATCCGGCATCTACATCACGGATGTTAAAGCGGTCCGCGGAAAGCTTCCGGTACCGGAGAAAAAGGAAAAGGGAATCCGCGGAAAGATCGCGGCCCTCAGGAAAAAAGCCAGTGCGAAAGCCGATGCAGCCGCTGATGCCGCCGCTTCCGCAAAAAAGTCCAGAAAGAAATAAGTAAAACGGGGAAAGCGCAACTGCTTTCCCCGTTATTTATTGCAGATCTTTATGTCGGCGCGGTACCTGCCAAGCGCCTCACCGCCTGATATAAGTTCGTATTGTATGCCGATCTCCAGCCTCCCGGAGTCTTCCTCTATGAGAAGCGATTCCGTCTTTACGCCAAGCGGCAGTGTCCCGTAGGCAGTCGCATAAGAAAGCGGCGTAGTCTTACCTGGCTGGAAGAAAAATGACGCTTCAGCCGCTCCGCTTCTCCGGAGCTCGACGCCATTTTCAGAAATAATCAGATGGGATTTCGCAGTTTCCCCGTTTTCTCCGAGACGCTCCTCGAAAAGAATATGCTTTTTCCCCGCAACGGTTCTAAAGATCCCGCAGGAAACGGTCTCGATCATTTCCTGATCCGGCGATCCCTCCCGGGAGACGCCCCGGATGTATACCTGTATTTCCTCTCTCATGGGTATATCAGTACTCCTCGATCGGCACAAGTCTGGCTGTCTTGACGTCGATCGGAAGAATTGAGTTCGCGAAGTCAGCGAAGCGCTGCGCCTCATCGCTCACGAAAAAGCGGTACGGCGTCGGCTCTCCCGCTTCGGGCGGATCCTGCGCCGCGATATCATATTCGCCAAGAAGGCGCTTCAGATCCCGCGCCGTCTCATAAGCGGGGTTGACGAGTGAAATCCCGTCGCCGATCAGCTTCCGGATCGTGCTCCTTAGCAGCGGATAATGCGTGCAGCCGAGAATCAGCGTGTCGATCTCATTTTCCAGCACGTCGTCGAGATAGCGCATGATGATTTCTTCCGTAATCCTGTCGTGGATCCACCCCTCCTCAACGAGGGGGCAAAGAAGCGGACATGCCTTCCCTATGACGTTGATATCCGGCCTGATCTCCCGGATTGCATCGTTGTACGCACGGCTTTCAATGGTTGCCCGTGTGGCGATTACGCCCACTCTGCCGTTCCTTGTGATGTCGCAGGCAATCCTGGCGCCGGGTTCGATCACGCCGATAACCGGCACGCCGGCTTCCTCTCTTACGATGTCAAGCGCAAATGCCGTCGCGGTGTTGCACGCGACGACAATAGCTTTCACATTCTGGGTTTTCAGAAAACTCACAATCTGTCTTGAATATCTCTGGACCGTCTGTTCGGATTTCGAGCCGTAGGGAACTCTGGCTGTATCTCCGAAATAGACTATCCTTTCCATCGGAAGATTCCGCATGATCTCCCTGGCGACGGTAAGCCCGCCAAGGCCGGAATCAAAAACACCAATCGGCGCTTCCTTTGATTTATTCATATTAATCCTCCGTTTTACGGCTGTCGAGCGCGCTGTTGATGGTTCTGTACTGATTATCGATATGCAGAATCGTCACCCGCACCGCTTCTTCCCTGTCCCTCATCTCAAGTGCTTTCACAATCGTATCGTGTTCCCTGACAAGCCTCTGCCGGATATCCGTATCCTTCAGATACTCGACCCTGAACCGGTACATCTGCTCGCGAAGATTGTTCAGCATCTGCACGAGTCTCCGGTTTCTGGTCCCCTGATAAATCACATCGTGAAAATGCTCGTCGGCTTCACCCAGAGTCGTTATATCGGCGTCGCGCCGGGCGACCTGCGCAGCAAAGGCCTCCTCCGCGGTTTTGAGGGCGAGGATGTCTTTCTCCGTCATCGACTCGCAGGCCTTCGTGATCGCAAGGACCTCAAGGCTTCTCCGCACTTCCAGAACGTCGTTCAGCTCCTGTCTCGTGATCTCGGCCACATGCGCTCCCTTCCTCGGAACCATGACGACGAGCCCTTCATTTTCAAGCTTCCGGATTGCCTCCCGGATCGGAGTTCTCGAGACGCCGAGCCGGTTTGCTAGACCGATCTCCATCAGTCTCTCTCCGGGCTTCAGCTCTCCTCTCAGAATCTGCCTGCGAAGCCGGACAAACACGACTTCGCGGAGAGGCATATATTCTTCTTCCATAATCACCGATCTACCGGCGCTGTCCGTCATACCGTCTTCTCCCTTCTTGCTCCGGCCAGGTAAGAAAAACCCTGCTGGCAGGATACCGCTTTCTGAGCGCCGCTCTGCACTGCTCTGCTTTCTCCTGGCTGTCGAAAATGCCAAATACCGTCGGCCCGCTTCCGCTCATCACGGCCCCCAGGGCTCCGCAGTTCTTCATCATGTCCTCGATATTCCCGATCACCGGGTACTTCTCTCCGGTGACGCTCTCAAGAACATTTCCCATGCACTTCGCGTCCGCAACCGCAGTGAGATCCCCGTTTTCAAGGGCTGTTATCATTCCGTCCACGTCCGGATGACGGATCGTCCCGTCGAGCCGCAGATTTCCGTAAACGTCCTTCGTCGATACGTTGATGTTCGGTTTGCACAGAAGAATCCATGCGTCAGGAAGCGGAGGCAGAGGCGTAAGGACATCGCCGATTCCCTCCGAAAGAGCTGTTCCGCCGAGGATGCAGTAAGGTACGTCCGCACCGATCGCCGCCCCGCGCTTCATCAGCTCCTGCTTTGAAAGGCCCAGTTTGAAAAGACGGTTTACGCCGATCATCGCACAGGCCGCATCCGAACTTCCTCCCGCCAGACCGGCGGCTACCGGGATGAATTTCTCCAGACGTATATGCAGGCCGTCCGTCACTTCGAATTCATCCATCAGAAGCTTCGCGGCCTTTGCCGCAAGATTATTCGTATCTTTCGGAATATACGTCAGGTTGGTTTCGAGCGTAATGCCGCTTTTGCCGGCCACCGGCTCCAGATTGACGCGGTCATACATTCCCACCTTCTGCATAATCATCCGGACGTCGTGATAGCCGTCCGGCCGTTTTCTTAATACGTCGAGAGACAGGTTAATTTTTGCCGTTGCTTTTAAGTACATATGATCCTTTTGTATCTTAATTGTTTTTTGTATACAAGATTGATTATAAGCGTTTTTCCGGGACTTCGCAAGGTCATCGCCGTCAATCAGTGGAAATTAAACCACATCAATGGTAAAATGGGGCGGAAAGAACTTCATTCTGTGAGGAATTTATTATGATACGTGCTCTTATCGGCATTATATTTGTCATTCTCTACTGTATAGTCTCCGTACCTCTCCTGATCGTCCAGACGATCCGGAGAAAGTACAACCCGATCGGCGCTGAAACCTTCATGCTCCGCGTAGTTCAGGGGGCGTTCCGTATTCTTCTGTTTATCTGCGGAACGAAAGTCAACGTCATCGGTCTTGAGAACATCCCGGAAGACGAATCCGTACTCTTCGTGGGCAATCACTTAAGCTTCTTCGACATCATCATCAGCTACAGCCAGATGAAGACGCGCTGCGGATACATCGCGAAGGACAACCTCGAGCATATTCCTCTGCTGTCCTGGAACATGAAATTTCTTTTCTGCCTGTTCCTCAACCGTGACGACCTGAAGCAGGGACTCGAAACGATTAAAAAAGCGATATCCTATATCGAAAACGGCATATCGGTTTTTGTATTTCCGGAAGGAACAAGGAACAAGACCGGCGACGACACCCAGCTCGGTCCGTTTCACCGCGGAAGCTTCAAAATTGCCCAGAGAACGAACTGCAGCATTATCCCTGTTTCATTCAACGGAACAGCCGACATCTTTGAGGCGCATTTTCCGATCGTCAAAAAAACGACTGTCACTGTTGAATACGGAAAACCAGTGCCCTACAGCTCGCTGACGCGGGACGAACAAAAGCGGATAGACGAAGTATTCAGAGACAAAATCCGCGATATGGTAATCAAAAACAGCTGAGGAAGACCTCAGCTGTTTTCTTGTGCTTTTCTTTTTCAGTCTTTATTCCTTTTGTAATTCCCGGCGTAAATGACGCCGAGGCGGCGGTTTTCTTCTTCCGCGTCAAGAAACACACGGGTCATCCGTTCCGCATACTGCCTCAGAGGACTCTCCTCTTTCGGAAGAAACAGACCGACGCAGGTATACTCGTCGAGATCCGTCAGACAGTCGTAAAGCGCATCCAGATTTCTGCCGTAATACTCGGGAAATGCGAAAGCTCCGGCGAGATAATCCTGCACTTCATCTATGGTTTCAAACCGGTCAAATTTGAGAATTACCTTTTTCAACTTGTCTCACCCCTCTTTTAGTACAGCTGCTCAAATGTATTGTAATGATCGTCCGTATAGAACACGAGACCGTCATTTGAGTAAACGATCCGCTTCGCGTTGCGCCTTCCGCCGTCAAAATCTATGTCGCATTCATAGTATTTTCTGCCTTTCGCTTCAGGAAGAAGACCTTCATAATTTCCGAAACGGCTTCCCCCGATGCTCTTTCCCGGCGCCACTTCCCAAAGATTTCCTTCATAAGACTTCCACCCGAGATCCTCGGCTTCCTTCTTTGTGATATAGTTCGAAGGGAGTTTTCCGTAAGTGTGGATGTAAAGAGCGACTTCGTCTTTGGAAGTATAGGTTCCGTCCTCTTCGATCTGCACGTCAGATCCGGATGATGCGGATTCCGTACCCTTCCCGTTGTTTTTTGCTTCTGAGCCGCCTTTATCGGCAGTTGCTGCGGTACTGTTCTGATTGTTATTATTCTTATTCTTCTTTTTCTTCTTTTTCCTGGACAGCCGGACAAAACCGCCTTCGCCGTTCCCGCTCGTCACTGCCTCCTGCGTTTCCGCAGCCTCTTTTAATACAGCGGTTACGGTTCCCGCAAAACAGGTGCAGTTTCCGACCGCCATAAGAACTGCCAGAATAAACGCCGCAAAACATATCCGGAATTTTCTGATTCTCCGCTCCATTACTGTTCCTCTTCTTTTTTCGACAATTCGTCTACGATTCTGGCAAAGTTCATGAAATGCGACGCTTTTACGAGGACTGTTCCCTCCGTTCCCACAAGCTTCTTCACCTTCGGCAGCAGATCATCGGCAGAAGCAAAGACGGAAACTTCGGCATCCGGACGCGCTTTCCGGATCGCATCAGCCATTTCCTTCGAGAGTTCCCCGCAGATCAGGTAGCTGTCGATCGCAAGAGTACTTGCATATTCGCCGACTTCCCTGTGCAGAGCTTTTTCGTCCTGTCCCAGTTCTCCCATATCTCCGAGGATCGCCGTCTTCCTGCCTTCGGCTTCAGCCAGAACGCCGAGAGACGCCTTCATCGACATCGGATTCGCATTGTAGCAGTCGTCGATAATCGTAAGGTCTCCGTTCCCGATCAGATTGAATCTTCCGGAAATCGATTCAAGGTTCTCGATTCCTCTCCGGATCTCCTCATAATCAAGTCCGCAGACACATCCTACCGCGGCGCCCGCCAGGGCATTGAGGATCATGTGCTTCCCCGGTGCGGGAACCGTCACCTCGAAGGAATCGTCGTCTATATGGACCGTGCATCTGCTCCCGCGAAGCCCGTAAGACTTTATTTCGTCCGCGTACACCCGGAATTTCGGTGAAAAGCCGTAAAATACGGGACGCTTTCCTCCCACTTCCCGGACTTCCGCAAGCTTGTCGTCTTCGCCGTTCAGAATAACGGTTCCTCCCGGCCTTATAAAGTCAAAGCACTCGGTCTTCGCGCGGAATACGCCGTCTCTGTCTCCGAGGAATTCAAGGTGGCAGGTGCCGATATTCGTGATCACCATCACGTCAGGAGCCGCGGTTTCCGCAAGATCCGTCATCTCTCCGAAATGGCTGATTCCCATCTCAAGAACCGCTATGTCATCATCTTCCGTGATGCGGAATACTGTCAGAGGGAGTCCCAGATTGTTATTGAAATTCCCCGCTGTTTTCAGGACCCGGTACTTTGTGGACAGAACGGAAGCAATCATTTCTTTCGTGCTGGTTTTGCCCACGGAGCCCGTGATGCCGACGACCGGAAGGTCAAGGGCTCTCCTGTAAAAGCCGGCAATTTTCTGGATTGCGTCAGCAGTTGACGCCACAAGAATATACGGGCAGTCCGGCATACCCTCCGCATGCTCGGTCAGCGTGACAAGAGCTCCGCTCTCCATAACCTTCGGGATAAAACTGTGTCCGTCCGCCCGCTCCCCTTTCATGGGAACAAACAGACAGCCCGCTTCTGCTTTCCGGCTGTCGGTAGTAACCGAAGTTACCTCCCGGTCCAGCAGATCCTTCGGGCCGTGATAAGTTCCGCCGCAGGAGGCGGCGATATTTCTGATTGTGAGATCTTTCATGTTTATAAGCTCCGGTTCTGACCCCGCCTTACGGCGCAGCTAACGCCGGATACGGCGGGGAATGCTTGTCTGCGTTTCACTTCATTTCTGATACTTTTTAAGCGACACCTCGATCAGCTTCTCGCAAAGCGATGCGTAATTAATGCCGAGAGAAGCAGCTTCCTGCGGCATCAGGGACGTCGGCGTCATTCCCGGAAGGCTGTTTGCCTCAAGGCAGAACATATCTCCGTTCTCATTCATCATAAAATCGAGTCTTCCGTATGCTTCCAGTCTGAGTGCGCGGTACCCCGCCTCGGCGTATGCCTTCATGCGCCTTGCAGACTCGCCGGAAATCTCTGCGGGACAGGTCTCGACCGTCGCGCCGGCAGTGTATTTGTTCTCATAATCGTAGAAGCCTTTAAGCGGCCTGATCTCGATCACGGGAAGCGCCTCGCCATCGATTACGCCGACGGAAAACTCCCTGCCTCTGATATAGGTCTCGACGATCACCTTGTTCTCGAGGCGGAACGCGTTCTCAAGCGCCTCTTCATATTCATCATCGTCCGTAACCATATAAACTCCGACGGATGAGCCTCCGCAGCAGACTTTTACGACCACCGGATATGTCATGCCGTGGCTGCGGAGAGAAGAATCGGTATCTCCTTTTTCAAGGATAAAGCCGTTCGGCGTCGGAACGCCTGCAGCGCCGAGCATCACCTTCGTTACTCCTTTATCCATCGCAAGAGACGAACCGAAGCTTCCCGAACCGGTGTAGCGGATTCTTCGAAGATCGAATGCAGCCTGTACCTTTCCGTTCTCGCCGTCCTCCCCGTGGAGCGCGAGAAACACGATATCCGACATCTTGCAGAGGGTAACTACATTTGCGCCGAAAAACGTGCGGTTTCTATTTGCAAGCGCTCCTGCTATTTCCGGCGTGCGGCTCCGTATATTCTCCGCCGCAGCATCCACGTCATATTCCTCCGGAAATGCGTCCATCAGATTCGGATGCTCTTCCCCGAAAAACACATCGAGCAGAATTGCGGCATGGCCTTTCGATCTGAGCGCCTTGCAGACCCCGGTTCCGGATACGATCGAGATTTCTCTCTCCGTCGATACCCCGCCGCATAATACAACCACTTTCATTTTGACTTAGTCTCTCTTTCTTGCCGTTTTGTCAATACTACCACAACTCAGTACATAATAAAAGAGACTGAATCCGGACAGATTCAATCTCTTTGAATGCAGCTTTTTACAATTTATGAACGCCTGTCAGCGCCTCATCCGATACATCCGGCCCTGTAAGCTTTATGATCTCAAGCACCTTGTCCTGCGATATCTGCATATCGTTTGCGATTTCGTCTATGTTCGGTTTTGTTCCGAGTTCTTCCGTCAGTCGGTCGATGCTCTTCCTGAGGAGCTCGACCTGAGCCACGAGAAGTTCCCCCGTTTTCTCGTAATCACGGCTCCTGTCGATCGCCGAAAGGATGGCAGACCTTACCGTGCTGCGGACCGTCTCGGTCATATTCATCGGCATAAGCTCCGGGTCCCCGGCATCAAAGCTTTTCAGCCCTTCCATCAGACCCACATATCCCTCCGAAATCAGATCCTCCTCCGGAACGGTTCCGTCAGACAATTCCGCTGCAATTTCCTCGACGTCCGAAAGAAACTCTTCCGCGAGGCTCTTT
>CADBRO010000230.1 GCA_902797075.1 uncultured Lachnospiraceae bacterium | reverse complement strand
TATCCCGTTCTGATGGCGGCGGATATTCTTCTTTACCAGGCGGATATCGTTCCGGTGGGGAAGGATCAGCTTCAGCATATTGAAATCACAAGGGATATTGCAGAGCGGTTTAATAATCTTTACGGAGACGTCTTTACGATTCCGGAACCTTATATCGGAAAGGTCGGGGCAAGAATCATGTCGCTCCAGAATCCGGAGAAGAAGATGTCAAAATCCGACGAGAATCCGAACGCGAGCATCTATCTGATGGATGACCGGGATACGATCATGCGGAAGTTTAAGCGCGCGGTTACGGATTCCGAGGGCGTTATCCTTTACAGGGACGAGCAGCCGGGCGTGCGGAATCTGATTGATATTTACTGCGCCTGCACAGGGAAAAAGCCGGAGGAAGCGGTCAGCGAGTTCGACGGCAGGGGCTACGGAGATCTGAAGCTGGCTGTCGGCGAGACGGTGGCGGACATCCTCGGCCCGCTTCAGCAGCGAGTTGCAGAGCTGTCAGCCGATAAAGCCTATATCGACGGCATAATCAAGAACAATGCGGAAAAGGCATCCTATTACGCAACAAAAACGCTTCGAAAGGTTCAGCATAAAATCGGTTTTCCTGACAGGATAAGGTGACATCATGGAACTCTACATCGCGGGAGGTTGTTCGGAACACGGTCGGAATTCGTTTCTTGTTAGCAGTAAGAAGTGCTGTTTTCTTGTTGACGCGGGTCTGATGAAGGAAAAGCCTGACGAGCCCTTCCCGATATTGTCTGATGAGCAGATCAAATCGATAGATTATCTGTTCCTTACGCACTGCCATGCCGACCATGCAGGCGCGATACCGTGGCTCTATGATAAGGGATTCCGCGGTAAGATCGTAGCCAGCAGGGAGACCTTCAACTATCTTCCCTGCAGCGTCAAGGAGACCGTCGTACTTGAAGAATGCGGAAAACCGCTGAGGGAATTCCGTATGGGTGACGATCTCTGGGTGCAATGGGGCAGGAGCGGTCATTGTATCGGAAGCGTATGGTATCTTTTTCGGATCAAAGACAGACGGATTCTTTTTACCGGCGATTACGAGGAGAGATCCTATGCGTATAAATGCGATAAGATCAGAAATGTATACGCCGACCTCGCGGTGATCGACTGCGCGTACGGCTATGAGAAGGACGGGGCGGACGCCCACAGAAAGGATATCGAGCGCGCCGTTGACCGTGTAAAGAGCGAGAAGATACCTTCGATCTTTCCGGTTCCCGCGCACGGAAGAGGCTTCGATGTCCTGAGACTTCTGGCGGAACGCGGCATCCCCGTTGTTCTTTCGAAAACCCAGGTGCAGGAGTACAGGATGCTGGACGACCGCAGACTGTGGCTGAAAAGAGGATTTCTGGATGCGGTCAAAGACCTCATTTCATATGATATCGATGACTTCGAAAAAACTTCGGATGTTTCAGATGTAATAAATGAGCCGTATCAGAACGCCGGGATTCTGGTGAGAGATTCGCAGCTCGCAAAGCAGGTCAACAGGGATTCAGCGGAGCGTGTTCTGAGGTCAGGAGGCTGCGTGATCCTGACAGGCAAGCAGGATCCGTCAGGGTTCGCCAGGAAGTTTCTCAATGAGGAACGCGCCGAATTTTACAGAATCAGTGTCCACCAGAATGTGGATGAAATGCTGCGGCTCGCGCGCAGAAACAGCTTCCGGACGGTGATTCCGTTCCACTGCCGGGAAAAGCTCACATTTCGAAAGAAGACCATAAAAGTTCTCAGACCGGGAGATCGAATCAGGTTTTGACAAGGAGGTAGATCAATGTCAGGGAAAGAAGGCTATGTTGCATATGTAGGCACCTATACCAACGGAACCAGCAAGGGAATTCATATCTACGATGTCGATGTGGAAGAGGGGCTTCTGCATCTTCGGAAAGTGGTTCCCGTTAATAATTCTTCCTATATCACGCGCTCGAAGAACATGAAATACCTCTACTCGATCGCCGACGAAGGCGTGCGGGCCTACAGGATCGAGCCGGACGGCGATCTGACGGCGATCAACGAGATTGATATCAACGGAATGCGCGGATGCCACATGTCGGTGGATCTGGAGGGAAAATATCTGTTTGTGGCAGGCTACCACGACGGAAAGGTCACGGTAGTTCATACGCATCAGGACGGAAGGCTCGGTCATCTGATGGACGGAGTGTTCCACAAGGGAATCGGAGCCGTCAACGAGCGTTCGTTCCGGCCTCACGTCTGCTGCGTCCGTGTCACCCCCGACAACCGTTTCCTCTGCGCGGTTGACAATGGCATAGACCAGGTGGTTCTGTACAGAATCAATCACACATACAATAAGCTTCAGCAGGTCGATATCCTTCGTATGGGAAGAGAAGCGGGACCGAGAAGCATCCATTTCAGCAGAAACGGAAAGCATGCGTATATTCTGTGCGAGATCACAAACGTGGTAAGAGTCTATTCGTATGACGTTGTCGACGGTTATCCGGTCTTCGAGCTTCAGCAGGAGGTCTCGACGCTCTCCGACGAGAGAGATCCCCACGACGCCGCTTCGGCTCTCCGGATTTCCTATGACGGGGAATATCTGTTCTGCTCGACCGCAGGAGACGACTCAGTTGCATGCTATAAGATCGATCAGGAATCGGGACATCTGACCAGGCTGTTCTCCCTTCCGACAAGCGGCATGTATCCGAAGGATATCGCGCTGTTCCCGGATCAGAAGCATATCGCCGTGGTTAATAACGGCTCGAATACCATTACGACATTCGGTATTGATTATGACAAGCAGATTCTTGTCATGAAAGGCAAACCGCAGACGCTCGATACGCCGAACTGCATGGTATTCCAGAAGATCAGCAAGCCCCCGAAGACATTCAGGAATCTGACGGAGCAGGAAGCGGAAGCGGAAGCAAAAACGCTGGAAAGAAACAATGCTCCGGTTGATCTTTAAATCAATGGTGTATAAGGAGAATTTGTATGACAAACCAAAAAGGAACTGCCAGGTGGATATTCCGAATTATCTGTGCACTGCTTGCTGCGGCAGGCCTGCTTCTTGGCGGGCGATACGCTTATGCGTCTGAAGACGGCATGCAGTCCGGCTTTTCCAAGATTATCGATTCTATCAAGGAAACCAAAGAGGAACTTGCCGAAGCGGCCGGAGACGTCTACAACGTTCTTCTGATCGGCGTCGACAGGAGAGATACCTCCTGGAACGGGAACTCGGATACGATGATTCTTCTGTCTGTAAACCGGGTGAACAAAAAAGTTACGGTCATGTCCTTCATGCGGGATCTGTACGCCGTTATTGAGGGCCACGGAGTCAAAAAGCTGAATGCGGCCTGCGCAATCGGCGGTCCGTCGCTTCTTATATCGACACTGAAATCCAATTACGGCGTCGATGTCAATAATTATGCCTGCGTTGACTTCAATTCGATGATTGATATCATCGATGCGCTCGGAGGAATCGAACTCGACATATCTGACGCGGAAGCCGATTCGGCGAACGGAAGTATCAGGGAAATGGCGGCTCTTCGAGGAGAGGATCCGGAATCTCATTATTTTTCGGGCGGCGGAACTTACACCTGCGACGGCTTAAGAACCGTTGCTTACGCCAGAATCCGCAAGGTCGGAAACAACGATTACGAAAGAACGCAGAGACAGCGCGATATCGTAGCGAAGATCGCAAAGAAGATTACATCTCTGGACAAGGATCAGCTGGCTGTCTTTATTACAACGGCGTTTTCCATCGTTTCCCACGATTTCTCAAGTGCGGATATGCTTTCGCTTGCCGCGTGGGCTCCGGAAATTCTGACCTATGAAAGAAATGAAAGCAGGGTTCCGTACGACGGTATGTATTATACACAGAGTGAAATTCTGACTCCGGACCAGCCGGCGACGAATGATAAGATTCATGAGGAGCTTTACGGAGCATAAAGGATGCTGAATTTAAAGCGCCGGGGAGCGCATCGAAAGATGCGGATCCCCGGCGTTTTTATGTGCCGGCGTACCGGCAGGTTTTATTATTTGTTTCCGTAGAATGATCTGAAAGAGGAAAGCCTGGCGCTCATGTTGATCAGCATCGAGTCGAGGATGGTGCACGCCGCCATCGATTCGACGACAGCGGCTGCTCTTTTGCCGATGACGGGATCGTGACGTCCGCGTATGTCGATGCCGCAGGCTGTTCCGTCGGACCTGACGGTTTCCTGATGAAGTGAAATTGAAGGAGTCGGCTTGAAATACGCGCGGATGACGATATCATTTCCCGTACTGATGCCGCCCAGTATGCCGCCTGCGTTGTTTGTCCCGGTAGTAATGCCATTTCCGGTGCTCACAAACGCGTCATTAAACATACTGCCGCGGCTTTCGGCAGCCTGATGCCCGAGCCCGATGTCTACGGATTTTACGGCGCCGATGGACACGACGGCCTTCGCGAGATTTGCGTCCAGTTTTTCGAATACCGGATCGCCGATTCCTGCAGGCACTCCCTTCACTGTGCACAGGACAACCGAACCGCAGGAGTCGCCCTCGCTTCGAAGATGCCGGATAAAGTCTTCGGATTCTTCATAGGGAATTCCCCCGATGGATTCGACTTCCGTCACGAAGGAGATGCCCGCGGATTCCAGAACCTTCTCCGCAATAACGCCGGCTGCGCATCTGGCAGCGGTTTCACGGCCTGAGGAGCGCCCGCCGCCGCGGTAATCGCGGATACCGTATTTCACGTCGAAGCCGAAATCGGCGTGTCCGGGGCGGTACTTGTCCGCTATCTCCGTGTAATCGGCTGAATGGTGATCCGTATTTTTTATGAGCAGCATGATCGGAGTTCCGGTCGTCATGCCCTCAAACGTTCCGGAAAGGATTTCCACGAGGTCGGCCTCGGATCTTGCAGTTGACATAATACTGCTGCCGGGACGACGGCGCGACATCATCGCGATGAAGTCTTCCGATGAAAGAGGCAGCCCGGAGGGACAGCCGTCGACGACAGCGCCGAGCGCCGGGCCGTGGGACTCGCCCCACGTTGTTACACGGAAAATAGTGCCGAATGATGAACCTGCCATAAGAACCTCCATACTTCTTTTAAGGGCACGACGCGCGGGGAGCGCGCGGCAGTTTATATCACAGTATAACACCGGAAGATAGAATTGACACGTTTTCTCAGATTTCATATAATGTTAAAACTGGAGGCCAAAGTAAATGAATCAGTTTCTCGAGAATCTCGAAAGAAAACTTAGGGGCAGAGCTGTTCCTCACCTTACTGCAGTGATGAT
>CADBRO010000229.1 GCA_902797075.1 uncultured Lachnospiraceae bacterium | reverse complement strand
TGCACAGGACCTTTCCGCAGCTGATTCCTGGCGTGATCGGAGGCTGCGAGGAGACGACGACAGGAATCGTGCGGCTGCTGGCCATGGACAGGGCAGGCGAGCTCAGGATTCCCATGATGCTTGTAAATGACGCGCAGATGAAGCATCTGTTCGATAACCGGTACGGCACAGGCCAGTCGGTCTGGAATGCGATCAATAAGACAACCAATCTGATCACGGCCGGAAAACGCGTGGTCGTCGCTGGATACGGATGGTGCGGAAGAGGAGTCGCGATGCGGGCCAAGGGACTCGGCGCGAGAGTCATTGTCACGGAGATCGATCCGGTCAAAGCCATCGAAGCGGTCATGGACGGTTTTGATGTGATGCCTATGGAGGATGCCGCCCCGCTCGGTGATATCTTTGTAACGGTTACGGGATGCTGCGATGTTATAACTCCAAAGCACATGCTTCTTATGAAAGAAGGGGCAATCCTGACGAACGCGGGCCATTTCAATGTCGAAGTCGACGTGGCAGGTCTTGAAGAGCTTGCAGTGCGGAAGGAAGTAAGAAGGGACAATATCGTGGGCTACATCCTTCCGAACGGCAGATCGGTCAACCTGATCGGTGAGGGAAGACTGGTCAATCTTGCGGCAGGGGACGGCCATCCCGCAGAAATAATGGATATGAGTTTCGCAGTGCAGGCCCTCGCATCGCGCTATCTCGCGAAGCACAGGGGAGAGAAGCTTCCCATGATCAACCGGGTTCCGGAGGAAATTGACCGGGAAATCGCCGAAAGAAAGCTTCGTTTCCTCGGATCACGCATCGACAGCCTTACCGAAATCCAGGAAAAGTATCTTCACAGCTTTGATGTGTAAATTTTCCCTTATCATGCTATAATCGTTCTGATACAGCGCCAGTTTTTACAAGGAGGATCTGAAACAATGGTAAATTGGAAAAATTTTGATGAACTGAAATCCTACGGAAAACTTGCGGATACTTCCCGCATCAGTCTGAAGAAGGTGCTTGCAGGAGAGAAAGGCGCCGAAAGAGTGGAGTGCATGAGTGTTCCCATGGCCTGCGGCCTTTCCTTTAATTACGCAGCGCGTCCGGTGGACGATGCGATCCTTAAGATTCTTTCGGAACTTGCAGCTGAGGCGGAGCTTCCGGAAAAGTTTCAGGAACTCTATAACGGAGCTGTAATCAATACCGGTGAAAAGCGCCTTGTGCTTCATCACCTGACACGAGGCCAGCTTGGAAGCGACGTCATCGCTGACGGCGTAAACAAGCGGGAGTTTTATGAGACGCAGCAGAAAAAAATCGCGGAGTTTGCGGAGAAAGTGCACGCCGGCGAGATTGTCAACGAAGCCGGTGAAAAGTTTACGACCGTTGTACAGATCGGTATCGGCGGAAGCGATCTCGGTCCGAGGGCGATGTATATCGCACTTGAAAATTGGGCAAGGAAATACGGAAAACTGAAGATGGAAGCGAAGTTTATCAGCAACGTGGATCCGGACGACGCTTCCGCGGTCCTTGCGTCCATCGATCTGCCTCACTCGATCTTTGTCCTTGTTTCGAAGTCGGGAACGACTCTTGAGACGCTGACAAACGAGTCATTTGTCAAAAACGCGCTTAAGGAGGCCGGCCTTGATCCTTCAAAGCATATGGCCGCAGTCACCAGCGAGACTTCACCGCTTGCAAAGAGCTCCGATTATCTCGCGGCATTTTTCATGGATGATTACATCGGAGGACGCTATTCTTCTACATCTGCAGTCGGCGGTGCGGTCCTTTCCCTTGCTTTCGGCGCTGATGTGTTCGCGGAGTTCCTTAGCGGCGCGGCCGAAGCTGACAAGGCGGCAGCGGAGAAGGATCCGATGAAGAACGCAGCGATGCTTGACGCTCTGATCGGTGTATATGAAAGAAACTTCCTCGGCATGGAGAATACGGCAGTTCTTCCTTATTCACAGGCGCTTTCCCGTTTCCCGGCCCATCTCCAGCAGCTTGACATGGAGTCCAACGGAAAATCGGTGAACAGATTCGGAGAGCCGGTTAATTACGTTACGGGACCTGTGATTTTCGGCGAACCGGGAACCAACGGACAGCATTCCTTCTACCAGCTCCTTCATCAGGGCAAGACTGTGATTCCGCTGCAGTTCATCGGATTCAGGAACAGCCAGATCGGAAATGACCTGGATATACAGGGAAGCACCAGCCAGCAGAAGCTCTGCGCGAACGTCGCCGCCCAGATCATCGCCTTCGCCTGCGGGAAAGAGGACGAGAACCGCAACAAGAACTTTGAAGGAGAGCGTCCGTCCAGCATCATTATCGGCGACGACCTTAACCCGGCGTCACTGGGAGCGCTCCTTGCCCATTTTGAAAATAAGGTTATGTTCCAGGGCTTTATCTGGAATATCAACAGCTTTGACCAGGAGGGCGTTCAGCTCGGAAAGGTGCTCGCAAAGAGAGTGCTCGCCCACGAAACTGAAGGCGCGCTTTCCGTATACAGCAGGCTTCTCGGAATCTGACAACAGATATCCGTACAGCTCCGGTACGAATGCTGCCGGAACTTTCAACGGTTGTTTACAGAACGTCTTTGATTTGGTAATTTAGTAATGCATCTGCCGGGCCGGTTGTGAGAAAACCGGCAGGCATGCTCGGACGGTTCAGTCATTATTAAAAGGAGGAACATCCATATGGACTATGCAAAAGAATCACTGCGGCTTCACGGAGAATGGAAAGGTAAGATAGAGGTGGTTTCACGCGTACCGGTTAAGACCAAGGACGATCTGTCCCTTGCGTATACTCCCGGCGTGGCTGAACCCTGCCTTGAGATACAGAAGGATGTGAATAAGTCATATGAGCTGACCAGACGTCATAATCTCTGCGCAGTTATCACGGACGGCTCGGCTGTTCTTGGTCTTGGTGATATCGGACCGGAAGCAGGCATGCCTGTCATGGAAGGAAAATGCGTTCTGTTCAAGTCTTTCGGCGATGTCGACGCATTCCCGCTCTGTGTGAAGACAAAGGATGTTGATGAATTCGTCAATACAGTAGCGCTGATTTCAGGTTCGTTCGGAGGAATCAACCTCGAGGATATCGCAGCGCCGCGCTGCTTCGAGATCGAGAGAAAGCTGAAGGAAAAGACGGATATCCCGATTTTCCACGATGACCAGCACGGAACGGCAGTCATCACTCTTGCGGGTCTTCTTAACGCGCTGAAGGTTGTCGGAAAGAAGAAGGAAGAGGTCAGGATCGTTACCTCCGGCGCCGGCGCCGCAGCGATCGCTATCGTGAAGCTGCTTCTTTCAGCGGGCTTTAAAAATGTCATCATGTGCGACCGTAAAGGCGCTATCTATGAGGGCAGGGAAGGACTCAACTGGATCAAGGAAGAGATGGCTAAGGTCACGAACCTTGAGAAGAAAGCGGGAAGCATCGCCGATATGCTCGTAGGAGCTGACGTGTTCATCGGCGTGTCTGGACCGGGCACTGTAACGACCGAGATGGTAAAGACGATGAACCGTGACGCCATCGTATTCGCCTGCGCAAATCCGACTCCGGAAATATTCCCGGATGAGGCAAAAGCGGGCGGAGCGGCTGTCGTATCTACAGGCAGAAGCGATTTCCCGAACCAGATCAACAATGTTCTCGCGTTCCCGGGAATCTTCCGCGGTGCATTCGACGTCCGGGCAAGCGACATCAACGAGGAGATGAAAATGGCGGCCGCGAAGGCTCTGGCGGATCTGATTTCCGACGAAGAGCTGAGCGCTGATTATATTATTCCGTACGCTTTCGATCCCAAGGTCGGACCGGCAGTCGCAAAAGCTGTCGCCCAGGCTGCCATCGACAGCGGAGTCGCCAGAATCTGAACCGTGTGATGCCGCTGTAAGCGGCCACGGTTCACGAGCAAGTAGC
Organism: uncultured Lachnospiraceae bacterium; assembly: GCA_902797075.1. Taxonomy (GTDB): domain Bacteria; phylum Bacillota; class Clostridia; order Lachnospirales; family Lachnospiraceae; genus Chordicoccus. The sequence continues at coordinate 1,399 of CADBRO010000229.1, read as the reverse complement.
GCAGCGGATTGCGAGTGTCCGCTTTACCAGCGATAACAAGTGTGAAATTTGTATCGGTCATGCCTGCAGAGCTTTTCGCGGGCATGACTTTTGTGCGATAAGGTATTAAAAAGATCTGTTCATCCGGCCGGACCGGAATTGTTTTCAGGGAGATACCGATGAAAATCTGGGGAAAAATATGGAAGGACAACCATCTGCTGAAGGATACGGTGGTTGAGGACTGTTCGGATGATACAAGGACTCACAAGATCATGAGGGCGCTCGACAGGATGACCATGGAGTTTGATCTTGAGAAGCCGATCTGGATGGATTTGAACATCTCGGAATTTAAGAAGCACGCAAGGACCAGATTCCGTCAGGACAGCTTTATCGAGGAAATTGATTTTGATTATTTCGAAATCATGATCATCGAGGAGTAAAATACCGGCGGATCGGAGGAATTAATCATGCATGACAGATTGACAAAAAGCGACATTGAAAAAATAGAGAAGGAGATCAATCACCGGAAGCTGGATCTTCGTCCGGAGCTGATCGAGGCGGTAAAAGAGGCCAGAGCTCAGGGCGACCTCTCCGAGAATTTTGAGTACTACGCCGCGAAAAGAGAAAAGAACATCAATGAGAGCCGCATCCGCTACCTGGAAAGGATGATCCGAACCGCGGAAATCATCGATGACGACGCCGGGGCGCCGGATGAAGTGGCGATGAATAAAAATGTTGAGGTCTGGTTCCCGGAGGACGACGAGACGGAAACCTTCCGGATTGTTACCACGATAAGGGGCGATTCCTTAAGGAATCTGATTTCGATCGATTCGCCTCTCGGAAAGGCGCTGATGCACAGAAAGACCGGCGACACCGTTCACGTGAAGATCGGGGACGGAGGATATGATGTGGTGATCAGAAGCATCAGCGAAGCAATAGATGACAGCAGCGACGAGATCCGGGGCTTCTGACAGGGAAATGAGCGCCTGTGCCGTCATAATGACGGAACAGGCTTTTTGTTTCGTCAAAATGTCAATGAATCAGCAAAATCTTTGTACGAGTCACACATAGCGGAGAAGGAATTCCTCCGTTATACTTTGTTCATACCAAAAACGACGGCTGTACGATCAGCCATATAATCGCAGGAGGATTAAACATGGCAAGCCTTTCACTGAAGCATATTGATAAAACTTACCCGAACGGATTCAAAGCAGTTAAGGATTTCAACCTTGAAATCGCTGATAAGGAATTCATCATCTTCGTAGGACCGTCAGGTTGCGGAAAGTCCACGACTCTTCGTATGGTAGCCGGTCTTGAAGATATCACGGGCGGCGAGTTCAAGATCGACGGCAAGCTTATGAACGACGTCGAGCCGAAGGACCGCGACATCGCGATGGTTTTCCAGAACTACGCTCTGTAT
>CADBRO010000228.1 GCA_902797075.1 uncultured Lachnospiraceae bacterium | reverse complement strand
GAGGCGCTTGCCGGCGCGAAGAAGACCGGGTTTGACGAGGAAACCGTCAAGGGCGTAGCGCGGCAGGTGAGCAGAATTATTTCCGAAGGGATTGAAACGGCGATCGTTATCGGAGGCGGTAATTTCTGGAGGGGACGTTCCTCAAATGCGATCGACCGAACAAAAGCGGATCAGATCGGCATGCTTGCCACGGTCATGAACTGTATCTACGTATCCGAGATTTTCCGGTCAGAGGGTATGAACACGAAAATTATGACCCCGTTTCAAGTGGGGGCTTTTACAGAACTCTTTTCAAAGGATGCCGCTCTTCAGGCTTTAAAAAGCGGCACCGTCGTATTTTTTGCCGGAGGAACCGGCCATCCGTATTTTTCAACGGATACAGGCGTGGTCTTAAGGGCAGTTGAGATGGAGGCGGACGAGATCCTGCTTGCGAAAGCGGTGGACGGCGTCTATGACGATGACCCGAAAAAGAATCCGGACGCCCGCAAATACAGTGAAATCAGCATTGACGAGGTTGTCGCGAAGGGACTCGGAGTCGTTGACGGCGCTGCTGCGGTAATCGCGAAGGAAAACAGAATGCCGATGCTTGTTTTCGGGCTTGACGGAAAAGACAGTATTTACAATGCCGCCCGCGGCGAAATAGACGGGACGAAAGTATCAGTTTAACAACGGTAAGGAGGAACACGGAGTCATGAGCGAAAGATCCAAACTGTACGAAGACAAGATGGAAAAGAGTCTTAAGAACCTTGAGAGCGAACTGCAGGGAGTAAGAGCGGGACGCGCAAATCCGCATGTCCTTGACAAGATCCTGGTAGATTATTACGGCTCGCCGACAGGAATCCAGCAGGTGGCGAATGTTCAGGTGCCCGAAGCGCGTATGATTACAATCTCTCCGTGGGAGCCCAAGATGGTCAAGCCGATTATCAAGGCCATCCAGACCTCGGATCTGGGAATTAACCCCACCGACGACGGACATGTAATCCGTCTGGTATTCCCGGAGCTTACGGAAGAGCGCAGAAAGCAGCTTGTCAAAGACGTCAAGAAGAAGGGCGAGAACGCCAAGGTCGCAGTGCGGAATATCCGCAGAGACGGCAATGACCAGCTTAAAAAGCTTAAAAAGTCAGAGGAAGTCTCTGAAGACGAAATCGTCGATGAGGAAGATATCCTTCAGAAGGCAACCGATAAGTATATCAAGAAAATCGATGAGGTTGTCGAGGCTAAGACAAAGGAGCTGATGACAATTTGAGTCAGATTAAAAATGTTGCAGTTCTGGGATCGACCGGATCGATCGGGACCCAGACGCTGGATGTGGTGCGTATGCATCCGGAACGTTTCCGGATAACCGCGCTCGGATGCGGTCAGCGGACAGACATCCTGGAAAAACAGATCCGTGAATTTCATCCGCAGATCGCGGCTGTATATGACGTGGCGGCTGCGGATGACCTTAAGATCCGGATTACCGATACCGATACGGAAGTGGTATCCGGTATGGAAGGGCTGATCCGCATGTGCGGCGAAACCCCTTCGGATATTGTAGTTACTGCGATTGTCGGGATGATTGGCATCAGACCGACAATCGCTGCAATAGAGGCAGGCAAAGACATCGCGCTTGCAAATAAGGAGACCTGCGTGACCGCAGGTCATATTATCATTCCTATGGCAGAGAAATACGGGTGCCATATACTTCCTGTGGATTCGGAGCACTCGGCTATTTTTCAGGCGCTTCAGGGAAGGGCGGATTCAAGGATCAGGAAGATTCTTCTTACCGCATCCGGAGGTCCCTTCCGCGGAATGACAAGGGAAATGCTGAAGGCGGTTACGCCCGCGATGGCTCTTGCCCATCCCACCTGGAACATGGGGCCGAAGATCACCATTGATTCAGCAACCATGGTAAATAAGGGACTTGAGGTAATCGAAGCCTGCAGGCTGTTTGACGTGAACCCCGATCAGGTGGAAGTCGTTATTCAGCCGCAGAGCATCATCCACTCCGCTGTTGAATATGAGGACGGTTCCGTGATCGCGCAGATGGCGGTTTCCGACATGCGGATACCGATTCAGTATGCGCTTACCTGGCCGGATCATATTCCGTCGCCTGCGGCAGGACTTGATTTCCGGAAAATGACGGCGATTGAGATCGGAACACCGGACAATGAGACCTTTTCCGGTCTGCCGCTTGCATACGCGGCCGCGAGAGAGGGCGGCTCAATGACAGGTGTATTCAACGCAGCCAACGAGTGGGCGAACGCGGCCTTCCGCAGCGGAAGGATCACGTTCACGCAGATCTATGACGTGATAGCCGAAATGATGGATATGCACCAAGTGATCAGACAGCCTTCTGTTGAAGAAATACTCTCGCTTCAGGACGAAATCAACAGACTATGCGAGGAACGTTATGGATAAACAGCTAGCGGCGCAGCTTCTTGAAAAGATGCTTATCTGCAGAAAATTCGAGGAGAGCGTCCAGTATTATTTTTCACTCGGGATGATTCACGGGACGACGCATCTCGGGATCGGCGAGGAAGCCAGCGCAGCCGGGAGCTGCCTCGCGCTCGATCGGAATGACGCCATGTACGCGACGCACAGAGGCCACAGTGCCGCAATCTGCAAAGGCGTCGATGTAAAAAGAATGATGGCCGAGATATTCGGAAAAGCAACCGGCGTATGTAAGGGACACGGCGGATCCATGCACATTGCCGATGCCGCCTGCGGTGCAATGGGATCCAACGGTATCGTGGGTCCGTCCGCGGCTCTGGCCTGCGGATCCGCATTTGCGTTCAAAAATCAGGGAAAAAAGAACTGTGCCGCCGCATTCTTAGGAGACGGCGCCATGAATGAGGGTGTTGTCCATGAGGCCATGAACCTGGCTTCGGTCTGGAACCTTCCGGTGCTTTTTCTGTGCATCAATAACCAGTACGGGATGAGCACCCACATTTCGAAGGTCATGAAAAACACGGATATCGCAGCCCGCGCGAAAGCCTACGATATGAAGAGCGTGACTGTCGACGGGAACGACGCGTATGCAGTCTTTGAAGCGGTCAGCGGGGCAAGAAAGACCGCGGTTGAAAACAGCGAACCATTTCTTGTCGTGATGAATTCATACAGGATATCGGGACACAGCAAGTCCGACGGCAATCAGTACAGGACAAAAGAGGAGATCCAGCACTGGAAACAGCTGGATCCGATCCGTCTCTTTAAAGAGAAGGCTCTTTCCGAAGGAACTCTTACTTCTCCTGAGATTCTCGATATCGAAAAACGGGCGGAAAGTCTGATCAGCGAATCCGTGCAGTTCGCCATCGACAGTCCGTTCCCGGGAGTGGAGGATATCTACGAAGATGTCTACTCAGAATGAGATTACTTACGCGCAGGCGGTAAGGGACGCGATGCGCGAAGAGATGATAAAAGATCCGTCTGTGGTGCTGATGGGGGAAGATATCGGGGTATATCGCGGTGCATTCGGCGTAACCCAGGATATGTATCAGGAATTTCCGGGACGGGTGATCGATACGCCTATTTCCGAGGCCGGATTTGTCGGATGCGCGATCGGAGCAGCGATGTCAGGAATGCGTCCGGTCGTTGAACTCATGTTTTCCGATTTCGTCAGCGTGTGCTGGGATATGATTCTTAATCAGGCTCCGAAAATGCATTTTATGTTCGGCGGACAGCTGAAGGTGCCCATGGTTATACGGACTGCGGCCGGCTGCGGAACGGGAGCGGCTGCCCAGCATTCCCAGTCGCTTGAGGCGATGCTCTGTCATATTCCGGGACTCAAGGTCGCGGTGCCTTCGACCCCTTACGATGCGAAAGGCCTGCTCAAATCTGCGATCCGGGACAACAATCCCGTGGTGATTCTCGAGCAGAAGCTGCTTTACCGCACAAAGGGAATCGTTCCGTCGCGGGATTATACGGTCCCGCTGGGCAAGGCGGAGATCAGACGTGTCGGCAACGACTGTACGATTGTAACTTACGGAAGAATGACGCATGTTTCGATCCGGGCGGCGGAGAAACTGGCGGAAGAAGGAATCAGCACAGAGGTCATCGACTTAAGGACACTGCTCCCGATGGACAAATCCACGGTGATAGAATCCGTAAAAAAGACGAAGCACCTCCTTATCGTGCATGAGGCTGTAAAAACCGGCGGCCTCGGGGCTGAAATCTCCGCAATGATCTCGGAATCGGACGCATTTTATTATCTTGACGCCCCGATCCGCAGGCTCTGTGCCGAGGATGTCCCGGTGCCGTTTTCCGCGGTTCTTGAGAAGGGAGTTCTTCCCGACGAAGCAAAAATCTGCGCGGCAGTCCGCGAGGAAGTCGGCTGATTATGGCATATATAAAGGCAACACCTTACGCGAAACGCACGGCAAAACAGTATCATATCGATCTTTCCGCCGTTACTCCGACGGGACACGGCGAAGCCGTCACAGGGAAGGACGTGCTGAATGCAAGGGAGAGAAGGCAGAAAACCCGGGAAGTGCCGGTTACGCCTCTCGCCCTAAGAATGGCCAGAGAGCTGCACATTGATCTCGACCGTGTGAAAGGAACCGGGATCGGCGGAAAAATCAGCAAGAGCGACATCCTGCGTGAATCCGGAAGAAAAGATGTTGAGCTTATGCCGGGCGAGCTTTATCAGGGCATGAGCAGCATGCGGCAGGCGATCGCGGCGGAAATGACTGAAGCCGCCCAGATTCCCACCGTTACGGTAACGACGAAGGTCGACGTCACGAGGATGAACGAGCTCCGGCTTCAGATCAACAGCAGGGACGGGGTTCATTACACGGTCAATGACTTTGTTCTGATGGCCTGCGCGAAGGCACTCGTTAAAAATAAGCGGCTCCTGTGTTCTTATGCAGGGGACAGCATTATCTATAAAAATGATATAAATCTCGGTATCGCAGTATCGCTTGAGGAGGGAATGCTGGTTCCCGTTCTTCGCGATGCCGACTGCCTTTCGCCGGCAGAACTGCGCGAAAAAGCGCATGAGCTTATCAGGCGCACAAGGAGCAGGAAACTGAGCCCTGACGAGTGCAGAAATTCCACATTTACGGTAACGAATCTCGGAATGTACGGCGTAGAAGCGTTTACGCCGGTTCTTCATCTGCCAAATGCCGCTATTCTCGGCGTGTGCTCGATCTATGAGGGCTGCGCCGTGCGGGACGGTGCGGTGGAAGTACGGAAGCTGATGCATATCTGCCTGACATTTGACCACCGCCTGCTGGATGGCGCCGACGCGGCGAAATTTAATCTGTCGGTCAGAGAGTATCTCGAAAATCCGGAGAGCCTCTTCTGACGGCAGGATATGTGAGCAGCAGCGAAGAATTGAGGGAGAGCTATGGCAAAAGAAGTATTTATGCCGAAAGCCGGCATGGATATGCAGGAGGGCACGATCATCCGCTGGTTTGCGGAAGTGGGGGATCAGGTCCGCGCGGGCGAGCCCCTGCTTGAGATAGAAACCGACAAGGTGGCCATGGAGGTCGAATCTCCTGCGGACGGGATTCTTCTTTGCAAGTATTTTGAGGAGGGATCCGTCGTTCCCGTCGTGACGATCATCGGGTATATCGGCGAGGAAGGCGAAAAAGTGCCTGACCGTCCGTCCATGGCGGGCGGCGATCTGCGCAGGGAAGAAGAAGCGCTTCTTTCGAAGAGCGAAAACCAGAGGGAAAGACGTGAGTACGAATATCGTGTGGCTGTGATCGGCGGAGGCCCCGCCGGCTATACGGCTGCGCTTCGCGCGGCAAATCTCGGTGCGAAGACGGTGCTGTTCGAGAAGAAACGGATCGGCGGAACCGGGGTTAACTGCGGCAGTATTCCGATGAAGAGTTATATGCGGAACGCGCGGCTCATAGAGGACATGAAAAGAGCTGCAGCAAACGGTCTGCTCTCCGGCACGCAGGGTGTCAGCGCCGATCTCGACAGGGTTGCGCAGTTCGCGAAAGAAGTGACGTCAAAGGTAAGGGAGCATCTCGAAAAACGGCTGCTTCAAAGCGGCGTCGAGATCGTCCGTGAGGAAGCCGTCATGATCGGCAGGCATCATATAAGCGCCGGACAGAAAACCTACCGTGCGGAGAATGTGATCCTTTGCTGCGGCAGCGGCGCCAGGACGCTGGATGTGCCCGGAACCGACATGAAAGAGGTGCTGGATCCGGAGCAGATGTTCGAACTGGAGTCATTCCCCGGAAGGCTTGTAATTATCGGGGGAGGCGTAATCGGCTGCGAGATGGCGGCCGCCTTCAGCCGCTTCGGAACGGCGGTCACGATCGTAGAGCTGCAGGACCGGCTGATACCCACATTTGATCCGGATATCTCTTACGAGATCGGAAGATCCTTCAGAGAAAACGGGATCGAGGTCATCACGGGAAGCAGGGTTGAACGCTTTGAAAAACGGGACGGAGTCCCGCGCGTGATTCTCGGAAACGGAGAGGAACTTCAGACGGATCTGATTCTTCTCGCCGTCGGCAGGAAGCCGGAGCTTTCGTCTCTCGGCGTCTTAAAGGACAAGCTGGACTATGAGCGCGGGAAGATTATGGTCGACGAGTACTGCAGGACGAGTCTTGACAATATCTATGCCTGCGGAGACGTCACGAACAGAAGTATCCTGGCCCATTCAGCCAAGAAAATGGGTGACGCAGCCGCGTCAGCAGCCTGCGGAAACCCGAAAATGGTCAAGCTGATGCGGGCGCCTCTGTGCCTCTACACGGTACCGGAAGCCGCAAGTATCGGTCTTACGGAGCCGCAGGCCGCGAGGCAGGGGGAAATACTGGTAGGAAGGTTCCCGTTCGCCCTGAACGGCAGAGCAATAGCTTCGGGTGAAACCGAAGGCTTTGTAAAGGTGATCGCGGACAAAAGATACGGCGAGATTCTCGGCGTTCACGTCGTAGGGGCGATGGCCACGGAGATGATCGTCGAGGCCAAGACCATGATGGATATGGAGATTACGGTCTATGAGGTAGCGGATATCATGCACCCGCATCCGACCTGGTCCGAGGCATTTATGGAAGCCTGCGCCGACGCGATCGGAGAGAACCTTATGGTATGATTCAGTTATTTCGGAGAATCTGTTATGAAAACAAGAATTATCAGCGGAGCATTTCTGGCTGTTTTCGGCGCCGCGGCGATTATCCTCGGAGGACCGGTGCTTCTGGCTGTCCTGGTGTTTGCGTCGATCGTCGGTATGAGCGAATTTTATAAGGCCGTGGGAGCGTCGGAAGAAGGAAAGCTCCAGATAGCAGCCATAGCGGCCTATGCGGGCTGCGCGGCCTACTATGCGGCGATGTATTTCTTCGGGGAGCGGTTCTGCCTTTCGGTGATCGGCCTGGTTTTCTGCGCTGTGCTTATCTGCTATGTGGCGGTGTTCCCGAAGCTTTCATCGATGAAGGCTGTATCTTACTGTTTCGGCTTCGTCTATGTGGCGGTTATGCTCGGCTTCATTTATCTCATCAGGACGGGAGAACACGGGATCCGCATCGTATGGTTTGTTTTCCTGTCGTCCTGGATCGCCGATACCTGCGCGTATTTTGCGGGCCGCTTCTTCGGCAGGCATAAGATGGCGCCGGTCCTGAGTCCGAAGAAAACCATCGAAGGCGCGGTCGGAGGAATCGCCGGATCCGCCCTTTCAGGACTGCTCTTTTCCCTGATTGTCATGAAAGGGACGTTTGTTCCCCAGTCCGTGATTATCTGTGCGGCAGGCGCCGTGATTTCCATCTTCGGTGATCTGGCAGCTTCCGCCGTCAAGAGGGATAACGGGATCAAGGATTACGGAAACCTCATACCGGGACACGGGGGCATCCTCGACAGATTCGACAGCGTGATTTTTACCGCGCCGGTAATTTATTTCCTGTCGCTGATTCTCATCAACACTGCTTTTTAAAGGGGTAACGCCGTTTTGAAATGGCTGATCGCATTTTTAATTTTTT
>CADBRO010000227.1 GCA_902797075.1 uncultured Lachnospiraceae bacterium | reverse complement strand
TTTGTCATTTGTAGGTTCAGGAAAAATAGGGGATCGTACATTCCAGGTCGCTCTAAAATTATAAACTATTAAGTAAGTCCGGTCAATTCAGAGTATAAATCTTTTGCGTAGGAGTCGGTCATTCCGCTCACGGTATCCGTCGCCATCAGAAGCTTCGCGTAGAGCTTCTCCGGGAGTCCCGAATCAGCCGACATCTGTCTGCAGACCTGCCCGTAATTCTCCGGTATCAGGGACAGATATTTCTCCTCCATAAGCCCCGGCGGTCCCTCAAGGAATCGAAGGGACGACGGCACAAGGATATCGAGCAGCGTGCTCAAAATCCTGTGAGCCGCGATCTCGGTTCTGAAGATGGACGCAGACGTAAATGCGTAATCGTAAGCGATCGCTTTCAGGATTCCCAGAAGCTTTCCCGCCTGGCCTCCTGTCAGAAGCTCCCCGGGCCACTCCCCGTTCATAATCTCGCGGTAGTGGTCGAGGAACCCATCCGTAGCGGCAACAATCAGGCCGTCCTGGATTTCGCGGAGCCAGCTCCTCACCGCGTATTCCTCCGGATTGGAAGAGCCTCTCAGCCTCGCCATATCATAAAGATCGGCAAGCCGGATTCTGTACTGCTTCCCGGCGCCCCTCTCCCTCAGCTCACGGACAAAGGTCTCGTAGTTGAAGAAGCCTTTTTTAAATGCGTCCTCGATGTCGGCCGTGCTGTAGGCGATATCGTCCGCCGCCTCGAGAATATACGCCAGCGGATTTCTGGCGTCCCCGCATCCCGTCTCCTCGCCGATCCTCCGGAACAGCTTCTCCTCTGACGCGAAGTAACCGTTCTTCCTGCGCCTGACGTCTTTTGCGTTCCTGCTGCAAAGCAGCGATGACGTGGGATACTTGATCATGGCAGACATCAGCCCGTATGTCAGGTTCATCCCCTCGCTTCGGACGGGATAGTCAAGCCTTGCGACCATCCGCAGGCCCTGAGCGTTGCCCTCAAAAAGCAGAAAGTCCATTACCTGCTGGCGGCTCAGGATCGAGCTTACGGGTTTTCCCTCCCACATAAGGCGGTCGAGATTCTGTCCGAACCATTCCCGGATTGTTTCTTCCCCGAAATGTCCGAAGGGAGGATTCCCGATGTCGTGAATCAGGCCTGCGCACTGAAGGATATCGCAGACGCTGCTTTTCATCTCAAGCGTGAATTCCGGATCGATTCCGGAGTTAAGGATTGCGGTCGCGATATTCTCGGCAAGCGACTTTCCGATGGACGACACCTCGAGGGAATGCGTAAGCCGGGTTCTTATAAAATCGCTCTTATCGAGCGGGAATACCTGGGTTTTATCCTGCAGGCGCCTGAATGAAGAACTGACGATAATCCTGTGATAATCCTTCTCGAAGCCGCTGCGCAGGTCCTTCTCTCCCGAAAGAAGCTCTTCCTGACCGGGTCTTTGGTCGCAAAGCAGCGTTTTCCATCTCATGTCAGGCTTCTCCCCCGATACCGAGCGCACGAAGCACGGCGGATGGCATTTCCGCGGGATCAGCCACAGCCGTATGCCTTACGGGAGCTGTACGAATATCCGTCACCGCCCCTGGCTCGCGAACGCCCGACAGTCTTCCGAGCAGATCCATAAGCTCGAAGTCATCTTTTCCGGCAAGCTCTTCCGGAGCGATAGCCCCTATGACGCTTCGGGCAAATTTATAGGGACTCGCCGTTGACGCTATTACTACAGGAGTTTCGTCGCCCGTTTCTTCGGCATATGCTCTCCAGACGGCGTTTGCGATTCCGGTATGAGTATCAATTACGTAACCGGTCCGCTTATAAAGCTTCCGGATACCCTCAAAGTTTTCCTCCTCCGTCGCGAAACCTCCCCGGAAGTCGGAAAGCTTTTCACGCATCTCCGACGTAATCCGGTACTCACCGCCCCGGGACAGCTGTTCCATAAGATCGCGGCATGCATCGCTGTCGTCCCCGCATATTCTGTAGATCAGTCTCTCAAGGTTGCTCGAGATCAGAATATCCATCGAAGGCGACGTGGTGAGGATAAACTTGCGGTTCCTGTCGTAGTCTCCGGAACTGAAGAAATCATACAGAACCTTGTTCTCATTGGATGCGCAGATCAGACGTCTGACAGGCAGTCCCATCAGCTTCGCGTAATAAGCGGCAAGTATGTTGCCGAAGTTGCCGGTCGGCACTGTGATATTAATCTGCTCGCCTTCACGGATTCCGCCATTTCGGAGAAGCTCCGCGTACGCGTATACATAGTAGACGATCTGGGGCACAAGGCGCCCGACATTGATCGAATTCGCGGATGAGAAGCAGTATCCGTTCTCCGAAAGAATCCGGTTCATCTCCGGATCATTGAATATCTTTTTCACAGCGCTCTGGGCGTCGTCAAAATTGCCCCGGATGGCTATGACGTGCGTATTGTCCCCGCGCTGGGTGACCATCTGCTTTTCCTGAATTGCAGAGACGCCGTCCTTCGGATAGAAAACGATGATCTCCGTTCCCGGCACATCCTCAAAGCCTGCCATGGCTGCTTTTCCGGTGTCTCCGGACGTCGCAGTGAGAATCACGATTTTCCGCTCTTCATGGTTCTTCTTCGCCGCCGTCGTCATGAGATACGGAAGAATCGACAGCGCCATATCCTTAAATGCGATCGTCGTTCCGTGGAACAGTTCAAGATACCACGCGCCGTCCTTATTTACGAGCGGTGCGATCTTCTCCGTATCGAACTTCGAATCGTAAGCGCCTTCTATGCAGTATTTCAGCTCATCGTCCGTAAAATCGGTGAGAAGCAGGCGCATGACCCTGAACGCCAGTTCCTGATAGGTGAAACCCGCCATTTCTGAAAATGAAAAATCAAACTGCGGAAATTCCTCGGGAACAAACAGACCGCCGTCCTTTCCGAGTCCCGTCAGAATCGCCTGCGAGGACGTGACCGTCGTGCTGCTTCTTGTGCTTTTATAGAGTATCTGTTTCCTCTCCATGCGCGTTTCCTCCTCATTTTGCGCCGCGGCCCGTGATCATGATCACGACCGTCTGAAGCAGAATCTTGATATCGAGCATGATGCTCCAGTTATCGATATACTGCAGATCCAGCCTTACCACCTCGTCAAAATCGGTGATTTCCGATCTTCCGCTGACCTGCCAGAGGCCGGTCAGACCAGGGGTCATGCTGACTCTGCGCCTGTAATGCTCATTGTACTGCTCGAATTCCGCCTCCGTCGGCGGCCTTGTTCCCACAAGGCTCATGTCTCCCTTGAGGACATTCAGGAACTGGGGGAATTCATCGAGCGAGGTCTTTCTTATAAATGCTCCGACCCTTGTGACGCGCGGATCCTTTTCCATCTTGAACATCGGCCCGCTCATCGCATTGTTGTCCATAAGCGCGTCTTTCCGCGCCTCGGCATCTTCGTACATCGAACGGAATTTATAGATCTTGAAGCGCCGTCCGTTTTTTCCCACGCGGATCTGTGAGAAGAAAACGGGGCCGCGGGAATCGAGCTTTATAGCCGGCGCGAGGAACACCGTCAGGATACCGGTAATAACCAGGCCCACAAAACCTCCGGCCATATCGATCACACGTTTCAGCAGAAGCTTTTTTGCGCTGTAAACCGTCTTCTGATAGGTGATCACGGAGTAATCTCCGAACTGGCTGACCGAGCTCATAACGGCACCGGTATCCCGAAGTTCCACATTGTAATGGCAGATCACACCCATGCGCTCGAACCCTGCGATCACTTCGCGGATGATCCTCTGGGAAACATCCGGCGCGTTGATGAAGACCTCGTCGAACGGGACTGTGGTTGCAGCTTCCGTCAGATTGCGAAGACCCGAAAAAATGATTATGCCGTCTTTATTCGTGCCGGCGGCGGCAGCGTCGCAGTCAACCGCAAAGGCAGCGCCCTCGATCTGGGTATCGATCCCCATCGTGTTCCGGATCCGGGACAAAGTCTGCTCCATAAGTTCCCGCTCGGCCACGACAAAAAGCTTTCTGACATTCATCTCCTGCCTCATCTGTTTCCTCAGAATCTTTTTAAAGAGGATGTGAAGCAGATAGGACAGAACCAGATTAATGAGGAAAAATCTCGCGATGACAAGCCGCGACATCATGGCCGCGCGCCTGGCAAAGAATATGTACATCAGATCCACGACGATGAGCGCTGTATTGAACTTCAGTACGCTGATAAACTCCTTGAGATATCCCCGTATGAAAAAATCATGGTTCCAGTCAAGAAAGAAATTATAGGCCACCACGAACAGCAGCGAAGCCAGAACCAGCTGCTCCGCCCCGTAGTTATGCCTTCTGCCCAGAAATCTCCCGAACCGGATCATAAAGGACAGATTTAATGATAGAATGATGCAGACCGTGTCGATAAACCAAAGGACATAGGTCTGCAGGATTCTGATTTTTGTATTTTGCATCGGTTTTCTCCGTTAATTTCCGGGACAATACACGGTTCATCTTACAGCATACAGGGCGAAATTGCAATTCGAAACGGGGATGCAAAGGCCGTCCGGACCCTGCAGCGCTGCCTGTCCTTCTTATCCCGGGACACAAAAAAACCGCAGCTTCTGCTGCGGTTCCTTCGTAGCCGGTAAGGGAATCGAACCCTTGTTTCCGCCGTGAGAGGGCGGCGTCTTAACCTCTTGACCAACCGGCCATGCACCATATGATACCAAAGCCGGCTGTGATTTGCAAGTATTATTTAATTTTTCCTGAATTTTAATTCGGATCACTCGCTCTCGATCGGAGTTATGCGGTGCGGATTGAAGAAAGATTCAATATCCTTGATGCCGAGAATTTCATAATCCCGCGCATACGTCCCGTGAGACGCGGCGGTTTCCGTCATCGCCTGATACATCGTGAACCCGTCCAGAGCGACTCGTCCCGTTCTCATGTAGTCGGGGCCGAATTCGGTCCAGCCGATATTTCCGTCTACGTTGCAGTAGATGCAGTACCCCTGACTCTTAAAGTACTGGAATTTTTCGTTCTCCGACGTATAAGCTCCTACAACGCCGATATCTCCGCCGAACGCGAAAATAATGATATCGATGTCACCCACGATAGGGTGATTAACGGTCATCCACCGCTCGTTGTCCGACTGAAGCGCCTCGACCGATTTTTCGGACGCGTTCCAGTGGGCGTAGGTGTGGCTTGCAAATGTCCACCCTTCTTTCTTCATCGCGTCTGCAATCGCGGTTGCTTTCGCCACGTCCTCATCCCAGTCAAAATCAGGATGGTTTTCGAGCCATTCGATCTGATCCCTGTCAAGCTTCGGATTATTGATATCCTTATAATAATCGTTGGTTCTGTATCCGAATACGCCGTTGTATCCCGTGAGCGCGACGGTTGCGCGGGCATTGTGATAGGCAAAATCCGGATGATTCTGGATAAAGGTATTAAGCCTTGGCACCACATCGTAGTCGCCGATCAGAGTCTCGCCATTTTCGTTTGTGTACTCGCACTTAACCTTTCCGTTCTCATCGAGAACCATTCGCGTTGCGTAGCCCTGCGTTCCGATTCCGTAGGTGTGATAATAGCTCAGGTCGTCCTCAGACATCACGAAGGCCTTTTTTCCCGGAGGAAGCATCAGGTTCGTGTTCTTTGAAATCGATACGGATCCGTCCTCATTGCGCGTCCGGATACACATATCATAGAGCGAAATCAGGACATATCCC
>CADBRO010000226.1 GCA_902797075.1 uncultured Lachnospiraceae bacterium | reverse complement strand
CGATAAGAACGAAGACGGCACGTACACGTACGAGTTCAAGGATCTTACACCTGGCGATTACACGGTGAAAGAGACGCAGCCGAACATCCCGGGCTATGAAGTGGAAGTCACTTATGGCGTGGATAAGGATGCAACCGAGTCGAAGGAAGAAGTTAAACCGGATGAAACCGTGATTGTCAAGATTACGGATGAGTACACTGAAACTGAAGAGGAATATGGTAAGCTTGTAATCAAGAAGACCTTCACGGGAAGAACGGATCTCCTAACAGACGATTTCAAGGATAAGATCGAGTTTGTTATCACAGATCCGGATGGTGCAGAGGAAACTATTGCATATAAAGACTTCAATAATAAGGCGAAGGGCGAACATGTAATGGAAGACCTCGTACCGGGTACTTATAAGGTCGTTGAGAAGGTGGAAACTGCCGAACATGATCTGATGTGGAGAACAACGACTTATGTTGTTTCGTCAAAGAAGACCACAGATAAGGCGGAAGCGGAAGTAACCGTCAATGGTACGGCAACGGTTGAAATCATCAACGATTATCTCCCGGATGAGCACGGCAACTTTAAGAAGCATCCGTCAGTGAAGATTTTCAAACGGGACAAGAGCACCAAGAAGAGACTTGCGGGAGCTGAATTTACACTCTATGACGCTCAGAACAAAGCGGTCAAGGTTTGGGTATCCCCGAGCAGCGCAGACTTCTTCGATATCGGAGAATATCTGAAGCCGGGACAGACGTATACCTTCAAGGAGACGAAGGCTCCGCAGGGCTACAAACTCCTCGATGATACAATCACACTCACGGTTTCCGTAACCGGAATCGTTACGATTCAGGGCAAGGAAATCAATCGCATCACGATCGATGATGCCAAGTCTTCCGGAGGCGGTGGAAATGGCGGAAACGGCGGAGGCGGTGGAGGATCTACCTACACTACCGGCAGAGACCGCACAAATGGAGCCAAGACCGGAGATACTTCAAATGCTGCAGGTGCAGCTGCCGCCGGAGCACTTGCTCTGCTGGCAATCGTGCTGATTCTTATGAATGAGAAGAAGCGCAGAAAAATGAATAAGAACTGATGGAAGGCGTCTGATTGCTTGAAAGAGCAGCATATCTTTCATGGAGTTCTGACGGAACTGTCTTGTTCCGGTAATGGAAACAAAAGCAGGTGGAGTCAATGGCTCCGCCTGCTTTTATATTAAATATCTCGAAATGATCTGGTCCGCGTGTTCCACATTTATTGACTTATACCATGCGGAGAAAGACGGATTCAAGGGTGCCGTCTGCTTCCATTTACTGTCAGGTGCAGTTCGCGGAGGTAAATAGGGGTTGAAAACGAGTCTCTATATAAAATATATAAAAAGAGAAGCGTCCCGGAAAATGTTTTAACGTGCTCCTTCCATGGGTGACAGTTACGCTGCCTCCCATAAAGGATCATAACATTTCCGGGACGCTTTATGGTTTTACTATTCAATATCAAGATCGGGCGGCACATCCAGCTCCTTTGGACGACTTGCGCCGTTTTTCTTTCGCTGTTTAACGCATTCGGTCAGGAGATACTCGATCTGGCCGTTGACGGAACGGAAATCATCTTCAGCCCATGCCGCAATCTGGTTATACAGTTTCTCAGATAATCTGAGAGGCACCTGCTTTTTGCTTCCATCTGCCATATCAGTAGAGGCTTCCTGAATTTACAATCGGCTGTGCATCGCGGTTTCCGCAGAGGACAACCAGAAGGTTGGATACCATGGCCGCTTTCCGTTCTTCATCCAATGTGACGACCTGGTTTTCATTGAGACGATCGAGAGCCATTTCCACCATGCCTACGGCGCCGTCGACGATCATTTTCCTTGCGTCGATGATAGCGGAAGCCTGCTGTCTCTGAAGCATGACAGCTGCGATTTCCGGAGCATAGGCAAGATAAGTGATTCTGGCCTCGATGATTTCAAGCCCGGCGTCAGCGACCTTTGACTGAATTTCCTCGCGGATCCGGTTCGCAACGACGTCACTCGAGCCGCGGAGACTGCCTTCATCTGCGATGCCGTCGCCGGTTGTGTCGACATTCGGAGCCACATCGTAGGGATAGATGCGGACGATATTTCTGAGAGCGCTATCGCACTGCAGAGAGAGGTATTCCTTGTAGTTATCAACATTGAAGACTGCTTTTGCAGTATCGGTGACTCTCCACATGACGGCGATTCCGATCTCTACCGGATTACCCAGGCAGTCATTGATCTTCTGACGGTTATTGTTGAGAGTCATGACTTTCAGAGAAATCTTCTTGCTGGCCGGCGCGGCGGTGACCGCTCCGCTTGTAGCGGCTGATATCAGGATTGATTTTGTCTGAGTGCCTCCGTCGACATCACCGCTCTGATTTAACTTGGTCTTAGCTGCCGGGTTTACAGCAGACGCGAACGGATTAACAAAATAGAAGCCTGCTTCTTTAAGGGTGCCGATGTAATTACCGAACAGCGTCAGCACCAGGGCTTCCTGCGGTTTCAGAACCTTGAGGCCGAGAAACAGGATCCAGCCGACGCACAGCCACAGGATGCAGAGAACGGTGATCAGCACTCCGAATCCGCCGCTTACGGCACCAAACGGTACGCCGACGATTGCCACAAGATAGAGCAGAATGAGTATAATCATTACAGCCATACCGTTTTTCTTGTTATTTAATACTTTTTCTGACATGATATGCCTCCTTGTGTGCCCGGCGTCTGGTATCAATCCCGCCGGAAGGTGTGATAATTCATTGATGTATCTGAATGATATCAATATGATATCAATTTGTCAAGTGAGATCCGGTTGGGTTGATGCCAAGGGGATGTATTCAAGGGTTTGTACGGACTTCCTGAGAGAAGAGCCCAGGAAGTCCGTCGCCCCAAGCGCGCGGACCCTATTCATCTATTGTCAATGAAGGGTCGCTGAAGACGACTGCGGCGCCAATGAAAGAAATTGCGTGATAAATATGGCGGGTTATACTATAATCAAAGTAACAATATCCAAGGAGGATCCTGCAATGTCAGAATTCAAATCAGATATAGAAATAGCACAGTCTACACCCATGCTTCCGATCACGGAAGTTGCAGCTGCAGCCGGAATTGATGAATCCTATATCGAGCAGTACGGAAAGTATAAAGCAAAGATAGACTACAAGATCCTGAAGGAGACCGATAAGAAGGATGGAAAGCTTGTCCTTGTGACTGCGATTAATCCGACGCCTGCAGGAGAAGGTAAGACAACCACGACCGTAGGCCTTGCCGACGGCCTGAAAAGGCTCGGCAAAAATGTCATGGTCGCCCTCCGCGAGCCCTCGCTGGGACCGGTTTTCGGAATCAAAGGCGGCGCCGCAGGCGGCGGTTACGCGCAGGTCGTTCCGATGGAAGATATCAATCTTCATTTTACAGGGGATTTCCACGCGATCGGTGCGGCAAATAACCTCCTCGCGGCGATGATTGACAATCATATTTATCAGGGAAATGAGCTCGGCATCGACCCCAGAAAAATCACCTGGAAGCGCTGCGTCGACATGAACGACCGTCAGCTCCGCAGCGTCATTGACGGACTCGGCGGCCGCGTCAACGGCGTACCGAGAGAAGACGGATATGACATCACGGTGGCGTCGGAAATCATGGCGGTGCTGTGCCTTGCCAGCGACATCCGGGATCTCAAAGAGAGGCTTGCAAGAATCGTTATCGGATATACGTACGGCAAACCGGCGGAGCAGAAGCCTGTCACGGCCGGCGATCTCCACGCGGAAGGCGCTATGGCAGCCCTTCTGAAAGATGCTCTCAAGCCGAATCTTGTGCAGACTCTGGAGCATACCCCGGCATTTGTGCACGGAGGACCGTTCGCAAATATCGCCCACGGATGCAACTCGGTTACAGCGACAAGAATCGCCCTGAAGCTCTCGGATTACACGATTACGGAGGCCGGATTCGGAGCGGATCTCGGCGCTGAGAAATTCATTGATATCAAATGCCGCATGTCGGGCCTTCGCCCCTCCTGCGTCGTGATCGTTGCGACAGCGAGAGCGCTGAAGTATAATGGCGGAGTTCCGAAAAATGAAACCGGAGTCGAAAATCTGGAAGCTCTCGAAAAGGGTCTCCCGAACCTTCTCCGTCACATTTCAAATATTAAAGAGGTCTTTGGCCTTCCATGCGTCGTGGCGATCAACCGATTCCCGATGGATACGGAGGCTGAGCTTGAGCTGATCCGCTCAAAATGCAGGGAGCTCGGCGTAAATGTGGCGCTTTCCGAGGTTTGGGCTAAAGGCGGCGAGGGCGGCGAGGAGCTCGCCCGTGAGGTCATGAAACTCTGCGAGGAAGAAAACCATTTCAGTTTCGCGTACGAAACGGATGCGCCGATCCGGGAAAAGATCAGGACCATTGTCCACAGGATTTATCACGCAAAGCATGCGTATTTTACGCCTGAAGCAATTAAACAGATGGACGAGCTGACAAAGCTCGGATACGGAGATCTTCCGATCTGTATGGCGAAGACGCAGTATTCATTTACGGATGACGCGACTATGCTCGGCGCGCCGGAAGGCTTCACCGTTACGGTACGGAACGTGCGGGTTTCGGCGGGAGCAGGATTTATCGTGGCGATGACCGGCGACATTATGACCATGCCGGGTCTTCCGAAAGTGCCGGCAGCTGAGCGGATCGACGTCGACGACGACGGAAAAATCACAGGACTTTTCTGAGGAAAGCTCAGAAGCAGAACCGCGTGGCTCATCTGAGGAAAGCCTAAGTACAGAACCGTGTGGCTCATCTGAGGAAAGCCTGAGGCAGGACCGCGTGGCTATTCTGCAGACGGTCTGTTACTGCACAGGTTAGATATGGAGGTACAATGTACGATTTTACAAAGGAATCATGCAGAGACTTCGTGAAGGTGCTTGCATCTTCAGATCCGGTTCCCGGAGGGGGCGGTGCAGCGGCGCTCGTTGCCGCAATCGGCTGCGCCCTCGGAAATATGGTCGGGAGCCTGACCGTCGGCAAAAAGAAATACGCTGACGTCGAAGCGGAAATTATCGCGCTGAAAGAAAAGTGTGACAGTCTCGAAAAAGAACTGCTTGACCAGGTCGCAGCTGACGCGGAGGGCTTCGAGCCGCTCGCGAGAGCATACAGCATACCGAAGGACAGCCCCAACCGGGAGATCATCCTTGAAAATGCGACGCGCAGCGCATGCCATGTCCCGATCCGCATCATGGAGCTGTGCTGCGAGGCGATCACCGCGACAGCAGGCTTTGCCGAGAAGGGATCCCGTCTGGCGGTCTCGGATGCAGGCTGCGGGGCGGTAATTCTGAAGGCCGCGCTCGAGGCGGCATCGCTCAATGTCTACATCAATACAAAATCCATGAAAAACCGCGAAGAGGCGGAGAAGCTTAATGCCAGATGCGAAGAAATGCTGCGGAAAGGTGAAGCTGAAGCAGACTCGATTTATCAGAGCGTGAGAGGAAGGTTCATCGGATAATGGCAAAAATACTGTCAGGTAAGGAAGTAAGCGCAGCGCTTGGCAGCGCGGTGCTCGAGCGAAGCACGGCTCTCAGGGAGAAAGGAACGGTACCGAAACTTACAATTGTCCGCTGCGGCGAAAATCCGTCGGATCTGTCCTATGAAAATGGCGCCGTCAAGCGGGCAGCCGCGCTCGGCGTCGAGACGGATAAGGTTCTGCTTCCCGCGGACGTCTCCAAAGAAGAACTGATCAGGGTAATTGAAGAACTGAACTCAGACGCCGGAGTCCACGGAGTGCTTCTTTTCCGGCCGCTTCCCGGAGAGCTCAAGAAGGATGAGCGGGAAATATGCAATCACCTTCTGCCGGAAAAGGACGTCGACTGTATGACGGATCTCAGCAACGCGGGCGTGTATGAGGGCAGAAAGCTGGGATTTCCGCCGTGCACACCGGAGGCGTGCATGAAGATCCTTGAGTATTACGGGATTGATCTCACAGGTAAAACCGTCGCGGTAATCGGCAGATCGCTCGTGGTAGGAAAGCCTGTGGCGATGATGCTGATGGCAAAGAATGCGACCGTTACGGTCTGCCACACGAGGACCGTCGATGTGGCGGGGACCGCAAAAAAGGCGGATATCATTATCACTTCTGCCGGCGTGCTCGGAAGTCTCACAAAGGACTTCGTGCGTCCGGGCCAGATCGTAATCGATGTTTCGATCAACTGGGATCCTTCGCTGAAGGACGGAAAAGGCGGCATCGCGGGAGACGCTGTCTTCTCAGAAGTGGAGGAGATTGTTGATGCAATCACCCCGGTGCCGGGAGGCGTCGGTGCGGTAACGACGACGGTTCTTCTTGAACACGTCGTATCGGCAGCGGAGGCTGCGGCCTGCGTTTAATATGGGGCAAGCCTCGGTTTTTGGTCTGCCGCAAAAAACAAAGCAGACTAATTGGGCTTAGTAAAAAAGCGTCCGGCACATTCATCGTGCCGGACGTTTTTTTATTTGAGAGTATATTCTGTCATAACCTGCTCTGTCAGAACTGTCGCTTCTGCTGTCCGCAGGCGGCCAAGGAGCAGGCGCGGATCATGCGGCCTTTCAGAACACCGTGATGGCCAGGGAATCCGAACCGATGGAGTTTCCGTCTGCATCGAAGTATTCCGCTGTAAATGTCACGTCGCCCTTCGCGGTAAGCATTGCGCCGACCTGAGCGAAATCGCCTTCTGCGTGTCCGTCGTCGATAAATGCTACACCCGGATCGGAAGAGTAGACTTCAGCGTAAGCTGCGTCTTCCGGAGTATCCGCAAATACAGAGATATATGCGTCAGTCTTGAAACCTGTGTCGGAATCATCGCTGACCGAAACGCCGGATTCGCTGAACGTCAGATCGCCTTCCACATGAACCGGTGCGGTCTCTGCGCCGTCAGCGCCCTTGAAGGTGATGTCTGCGGAT
>CADBRO010000225.1 GCA_902797075.1 uncultured Lachnospiraceae bacterium | reverse complement strand
GCCTGGGCTTTTTCTGTCGGTACAAGTATAGGGTGGGGCGCACTCGTGGTTACCAACAACGCATATCTTAAGCAGGGGGGACCTGTCGGAAGCGTGCTGGGAATCACGGCAGCGGCGCTGATCATGCTGGTCATCTGCAGAAATTATGCCTATTTGATGAACGCCTACCCGGAAGCGGGCGGAGCATACATATATTCGCGCGAGGAATTCGGATATGATCACGGGTTTCTGACCTCGTGGTTTCTTACGCTCACTTATTTTGCCATGCTTTGGGCAAATGCGACTTCTCTGCCGCTGTTTGCGCGGTATTTTCTCGGAAATGTCTTCCGCGTCGGCAAAATGTATACGTTATTCGGATATGACGTATATTTCGGGGAAGCGCTGCTTTCAATTGCTGCAGTGGCTGTCATTGCGTTTTTGTGCGCCTGCCGTAAGAGGGTTATGGAAGGCATGATGCTTGGAATGGCGGTTTTCCTTATAGCCGGAATTTTTCTCTGTTTCGTCACGGCGTTTATCCGGAAAGGGCAGCCTGTGACACCGTCCTTCATACCGGAAAAGTCCGCATTTTCACAGATCATCAAAATCGCATCGATTTCTCCATGGGCATTCATCGGTTTTGAGAGCATCTCTCACAGTGTGGAAGAGTTCTCCTTCCGAAAAACCAGGATTTTCCATATTCTGGTTATTTCTATTGCAGTCACTACACTGCTTTATGTGATGGTGATGCTGCTGTCAGTGACAGCTTATCCGCCGGAATATGCCTCATGGCTTGATTATATGAAGGACCTGGATCATCTGGAGGGAATCAAAGGGCTCCCGGCTTTCTATGCGGCAGAGCATTATCTCGGTCCGTTCGGCGTGCCGGTTCTGATGATTTCGCTTTTGTGCCTGATCTTTACAAGTCTTATAGGTAATATTACGGCTCTCAGCCGCCTGTTTTATTCGCTGGGCAGAGATCACATCCTGCCGGCGCGTCTCGGCAGAGTCAACAAATACGGTGTTCCAGGCATGGGAATCGCATTTGCGGCAGGGATCTCGTTTCTGATTCCTTTTGCGGGCAGGACGGCCATCGGGTGGATTGTCGACGTGACGACGCTCGGAGCCACACTGATTTACGGGTATGTGTCCGCGGCGGCGATGCATCTGGCCCGGAAGCGAAGTGACAGAACAGAGTTCGTCACAGGTACATTCGGTCTCGTTATCGCTGTTTTCTTCGGATTGTATACGTTGCTGCCCAACCTGTTTACAACAGGGGCGATGGCGACAGAGTCCTATTTTCTTTTCGTGATCTGGGGTGTGCTGGGCTTTATTTATTTCCGTATTATCCTGGGAAAGGATCAGTCCAAACACTTTGGCCGATCCATCGTCGTCTGGATCGCTTTGCTCTCACTTGTGTTGTTTGTGGCTCTTGTATGGATGAGCCAGTCGATCATGGTGGCAACCGATAAAGGCATGCAGTACGTGGAGGAATTCTATACAGGAGCGGGAATGACGAGTGCGCAGGCCGGTATCGTAGCGTCACAGATGCAGATTGTCCGGCAAACCAGTGCGGTGAGCATACTTGTCGTGCTGGCGCTGTTCGGACTTTCGCTCGGAATTCTTCTTAATAACTACAGTCTCATGAACAGGCGGGCGATGCTTACGGAAGAGCAGCTGGGACTGATGCGGGAGATGGCGAACAAAGATCCTCTCACAGGCGTAAAGAGCAAGCATGCTTTCGCCGAGAAGGAAAAGCAGATCAACGAACAGATCCAGGAAGGCCGCATGGAAGCATTCTCACTGGCTGTATGCGATGTGAACGGACTCAAATACATCAATGATACCTACGGGCACAAAGCCGGTGACGAGCATATCCGCAAAGCCTGTCATATGATCTGCACCTTTTTTGATCACAGTCCTGTTTACCGTACCGGTGGAGATGAATTTGTCGTGATACTTACCGGAGACGATTATCAGAACCGGAAAACGATTCTGAAATCGCTTCACAGCGCGTCATCGGAGCATATCGGGAGCGGAGAGGCTGTCGTCGCAGCAGGCATGGCCGATTATATTCCGGAGAAATCGTCCAGTCTTCATTCTATATTTGAACAGGCAGACGCCAGAATGTACGAGAATAAAAAGGAACTGAAAGCAAAGGGAGCTGTATCCCGATGACCCGACAGGAGGACATTAACATGCAAAACCAGCAGTTGATATTTCATTCCGCCAACGAAAAACGTCAGATACTGATCGTCGAAGATGAATATGTTAACCGGGAAATGCTGCGATTCATGCTGGAGGAAAGCTACGAACTTCTGACTGCTGAGACGGGTGAGAAAGCTCTTTCTGAAATATATGCAAATTCAGATACCCTGAGTCTGATTCTTCTGGATCTGAATTTGCCGGATATGCATGGGCTTGAAGTTCTGCAGCGTGTAAAGGCGGCTCCCGAGACCTCCCGCATACCGGTTATTGTCATGACCGCAGAAAGGGATGCGGAGGTGGAAAGCCTGACGCTCGGCGCCATTGATTTCATTCCAAAGCCGTATCCGCTGCCAAAAGTAGTGCAGACCCGCGTGCTGCGCATTATCGAATTGTCGGAAGACCGGGATATCATCCGGTCTACGGAGCGTGACCACCTGACAGGTCTTTATAACCGGGAGTATTTTTACCGCTATGCCTCCCGGTTTGATACGTTCCACAAGGATCTGTCCACCGATGCGATCGTTCTGGATATCAATCATTTCCATATGATTAACGACCGCTACGGTAAAGCTTATGGAGATGAGGCCCTGAGATTAATCGGAGCAAAGCTGAAGGACGCCGTAATGGAAGACAACGGGATCGTCTGCCGCCGGGAGGCAGATACATTTCTTATCTACTGTCCGCACAGAAATGACTATCAAAATCTGTTGGACAATTCCTCCATCACTCTGGGTGAGGAAGGAAAGAATAAAACCCGCATCCGTCTTCGCATGGGAGTGTACTCGGATGCGGACAAAACGATCGACATCGAGCGGCGATTTGACCGGGCAAAGCTGGCTGCCGATACGGTAAAGGACAGTTTTACAAATTCGATCGGTATCTACGATGACGCGATGCGTGAATCAGAGATTTTTGCCGAGCAGCTGATCGAGAGTTTTCCGGCTGCTGTACGGGAGAAGCAGTTTCTGGTGTACTTTCAGCCCAAGTTTGATATCCGTTCGGAGGATCCATCCCTTTGCAGTGCCGAAGCGCTGGTCCGGTGGAAACATCCGGACCTCGGAATGGTGAGTCCGGGAACATTTATCCCGCTGTTTGAGAAAAATGGTCTGATTCAGGAGCTGGATGAATATGTCTGGCGGGAGACCGCAAGGCAGGTGAGAAGCTGGAAGGAAAAACTCGGGATATCTGTCCCGGTTTCGGTCAACGTATCGCGCATTGATATGTATGATCCGAATTTTGTCGATAAGATGGACGGCATTGTGAAGGAGCACGGCCTGGAGTACAATGAACTTCTGCTGGAAATCACGGAATCCGCCTATACGGAAAACTCTGACCAGATCATCAGCAAGGTCAGGCAGCTTCGTTCTCTTGGCTTCCGGATCGAGATGGATGATTTCGGCTCCGGCTATTCATCCCTGAATATGATTTCTTCCCTTCCGATCGACGCGTTAAAGCTGGATATGCAGTTCATACGAAATGCGTTTAAGGAGAGGAAGGATACACGCCTTCTTGAGGTCGTGATCCAGCTGGCTGATTTTCTGGAGGTGCCCACAATCGCCGAGGGTGTGGAGACTGCAGAACAGCTTCTGACGCTGAAAGCCATGGGCTGTGATATTGTGCAGGGTTATTATTTCTCCCGGCCGCTGCCGGCGGAAGAGTTTGAAGCGTTTGTGCGGGAAAAGAAAGAACCGGACGACGAAAATCAGAAAATCAGGAGAGCGCAGCAAAGAAACAGATTTACCTATGAAGCCCTTCACGATTCTCTGACCGGTCTTTATAATCATACCGCGTTTGAGATTCTGTTCCACGATTCGGATAAGGATCATCTTGCCGTTCTGCTGACAGCCATCGATGATTTTGAAACCATAAAGAAGAATGAAGGTAAAGAAAATACCGACCGGCTGGTCAGGAAGGTGGCAGAGACTCTTCGCGCCAATTTTCGTTCAGTGGATGACATCTGCCGGTTGAAAGAAGACGAATTTGTTGTCATCATGACCCGTATGACCAGTTCCATGCAGGATCTTGTCTTTGAGAAGGTCAGGCAGGTGAACGCTCTGCTGAAGAATCCGGAGGAGGGTCTTGTTCCGGTATCACTCAGTGTGGGGATTGCATTTTCAGACCGGGAGCATCCGGAGGGAGACATCTTTGAGGATGCGGATACGGCGTTGTACCGCGTGAAGGATATGCATCACGGTGGATACTGCGTGTTCTGAAGAAAAACGATCCCCGAAAGGCGGAACGAAGGAAGCATATTACTGACAGAAAAGAGGAGAAGAAATGATAAAAGCAGCTGTTTTTGACGCGAAACCATATGACAGACCGTCCTTTGAGCATTTTGGAGGTCTTCATGATATTCAATTCAGATTCTTTGAGACGAAGCTTGGCGAGGATACGGTGGAACTGGCCAGAGGAGCCGATGCGGTCTGTGTATTTGTGAACGACACCGTGAATGCTGCGGTGATTGAGCGTCTTCATGAATTCGGCGTCAAGCTGATCGCGCTTCGGTCGGCAGGATACAATAACGTCGATGTCCGCGCCGCGTTCGGAAAAATCCATGTCGTTCATGTTCCGGCGTATTCACCTTACGCCATAGCCGAGCACGCCATGGCGCTGCTTCTTACCTCCGTAAGAAGGGTTCACAAGGCCTACAACAGAACGAGGGAGTTTAATTTCTCCCTGAACGGCCTGACGGGATTTGATCTTCACGGAAAGACCGTGGGCGTGATCGGAACCGGGAGGATCGGAAGGATCTTTATCGATATCTGCAATGGTTTCGGCATGAAGGTGATCGCGTATGACCAGTACCCGGCGAAGGACAGCGGCATCGAATACGTCACGAAGGAGGAGGTGTTTGCGCAAAGCGACATCATTTCCCTGCATTGCCCGCTGACGGATGAAACGCGGCATATGATTAATGCGGATGCCATAGGCATCATGAAAAAGGGCGTCGTCATCATCAATACTTCGCGCGGCGGACTGGTTGATACGGAGGCCCTGCTCGAAGGAATCAAGGCCAGGAAGGTGGGAGCAGCCTGCCTGGATGTTTATGAAGAGGAGGCGGATATCTTCTTCGAGGACCGATCGGGGCATATATTAAATGACGAGCTGCTTTCGCGCCTCATTTCCATGCCCAATGTGATCGTCACCTCGCATCAGGCGTTTCTCACGGAAGAGGCTCTTAATAATATCGCGGAAACGACGGTCAATAACATTCTATCTTATTTTTCAAATGACGGCATTTGCGACAATGAGCTCTGCTACCGCTGCGGAAAAGTGGAAGAATGCAAAAAAGCGCGGAAAGAAAGATGTTTTTAATAAGGGATTGCTTCGGTTAGTGAGTATTCCTTTGAAAAATGTGATACAATACTCCCTGTGTCTAAATTGAACGCAGGGAGGTTTTTTAAACGTGGACGAATCGAACCGTGGACAGAATCAGCAGCGGGGCTCTTTTACAGGAAAGCTGGGATACGTACTGGCAGCAGCAGGAGCATCCGTCGGCCTCGGAAATATATGGCGCTTCCCCTATCTGGCAGCAAAGCATGGAGGCGGGATCTTTCTTCTTGTGTACATTCTGCTGGCTCTTACATTCGGCTATACAATGATCATCGCTGAAACCGCGATCGGACGGGCAACCGGAAAGAGCCCGGTCGGCGCTTTTACTGTTTATTCCGGATCCCGCGCTGCAAAGGCAGGCGGATGGCTCAACGCCGTAATTGCCGTTCTGATCGTTCCGTATTATTCGGTTATCGGCGGCTGGGTCTGCAAGTACCTATTCGCATTTATCAAAGAGGATCCGGGAAAAGTATCTTCCGATCAGTTTTTTACGAACTTTATCAGCAGCGGAGGTTCCCCGGAATTCTGGTTCTGCGTATTTACGGTGATGGTTCTTGTGGTTATTTTCCTCGGCGTTGAGAACGGGATCGAGCGCGTCTCGAAAATTATGATGCCGGTACTGCTGGTGCTCGCGCTGGTGATCTGTGTTTATTCCATTACCCGTCCCGGTGCAGCTGCAGGAGTCAGGTATTTCCTGATACCGAACCTGAAGAATTTCTCATGGATGACCGTAGTATCGGCGATGGGTCAGATGTTCTATTCGCTTTCGATTGCCATGGGTATTCTGATCACTTTCGGCTCCTATATGAAAAAGGATGTGGCTATTGAAGAATCAACGAGACAGGTGGAGATCTTCGATACGGCGATCGCGATAATGGCCGGTCTTATGATTATTCCCGCGGTCTTCTCGTTCTCCGGCGGCGATATGAACGCACTGAATAAGGGACCGTCCCTCATGTTTGTCACGATGCCGAAGATTTTCGCGGAAATGCATTTCGGGCGTTTTATAGGGATCCTGTTTTTCGTGCTCGTTCTGTTTGCCGCACTGACCAGCGCGATCGCCCTGACAGAAAGCGTTGTCGCTACATTTTCTGACGAGCTTCACTGGGGACGACGGAAGGGAACTGTAGTGATCGGTGTGATCATGCTTGGTCTCGGCACATTGTCCTGCCTTGGCTACGGACCGCTTTCATTCATCACCATCCTGGGAATGCCGTTTCTTGATTTCTTCGATTTCCTGACAAATTCCGTCATGATGCCGGTATCTGCGGTGGCGATTTGTCTCTATGTGACGAGGTGCATGGGTATTCAACGGGTGGAAGAAGAGGTGACTCAGGAAGGTCATCCGTTCCGGCGCAGGAAAGTGTTCCGTTTCATGATCCGGTACCTGTGCCCGGTTTTTGC
>CADBRO010000224.1 GCA_902797075.1 uncultured Lachnospiraceae bacterium | reverse complement strand
TTCAATATTTCGCAGACCATCTCGAACCTTTTCAATGTGGCGTTTATCGCGATGGGATCGTCGACGGCGATTATCATGGGGCAGAAGCTCGGAGAGCTCGGCGAGTCGCACGCGGATGAACTGAAGGCGGAAGCCTGGAAGCTGGCGTTTCTTTCGGTTTCTCTGTGCGTCGTCTCCGGCCTTGCGCTGTTCCTTATTGCCGGACTCTTCCCGCGCATTTACAATACTTCGGACGAGATTCGAAGCCTCGCGGCCGGACTCATCAGAATCGCCGCGGTATTTATGCCGGTTTACGCATTTGAGAACGCGTGCTATTTCATCATCAGATCCGGCGGAAAAACGTTTATTACGTTTCTCTTTGACTCCTGCTTCTGCTGGGTAGCGTCTATTCCGCTGGCCTACGCGCTGGCCCATTTCACAAAAATACCGATCCTTACGATGTACACACTGGTGCAGGCAGTGGAATTCATCAAGGTAGGGATCGGTGCGACTCTTGTGGGTAAAGGAATATGGATCCGCGATATTACGGTATGATCCACGTCAGATGTGGATCGTCAGCACGTTAAGGCCCAGCAGATTCTGATAATGTATGTCTTTTGCGGTGCCAAAGACGAGGCGGATGCCGATATTGCGTATCTTATCCTCGGGATCCAGGAGCCGTGCCCGGTCTTCGGGATTAAACGGCACGCAGTCATCCCTCTGCCGCAGAAGTATATCGTCTCCTCTAAATATTGAGTGAGCGGACAAATCAGCAGTTATGTGCGAAAGTCATTGACAACAGGAGGCCGGATGATTAAAATGCAAATAATTTAACACGCTAAACCGATGACGCGGAGATAACGGCAGTTATGCCTTTACAGAGAGCCCGGGATGCTGAGATCCGGGTGAGAAACAGCCTGTCAAATGGACCGCTGAGGGCGCAGTCAAAGGAGCTTTAAGCCTCTGAGTATTCTGCGACGTTAAGGCAGACGTTACCTGCCAGGGATATGATTGTATCCTCTTAGAGCGCGCGGCGGATGCCGCGAAAGCGGGGTGGCACCGCGGACTGTATCGTATTATCCGATATGAATTCAGATTCGTCCCCGACAGAAGTTTTCTTCTGTCGGGGACTTTTATTTATGCAATTTTTAAGGAGGTATGGTCAGATGCATTTTCAACCGGATTTACAGGTGGTAAAAGAAATCGCCGCAGCGGGGGATTACAAGGTTCTGCCTGTCAGCTGCGAGATACTGTCGGATTTTATAACGCCGATCGAGGCCGTCAGAATCCTCAAACACGTGTCAAAGCACTGCTTTCTTCTGGAATCCGCCCAGGCGGACGAAACCTGGGGACGGTACACATTTCTCGGTTTTGACCCGAAGATGGAAATAACCTGTGTCGGAGGCCCCGTAAACGGAGTCATGCATGCGGGAAGACAGAGATTCGTGACCGGAAATCCTTCGGACTATCTGAGGAAGGTTCTTGCGGACTACAAGAGCCCAAGGTTCGGTGACCTTCCGCCGTTTACCGGAGGCCTGGTCGGTTATTTCTCCTATGATTACTTCGGCTACAGCGAGCCGTCTGTCAGGAATCAGGCAGAGGATACGGATGCCTTCCGGGACATGGATCTGATGCTCTTTGACAATGTGATCGCCTTTGACAATATCCGTCAGAAGATCGTACTGATCTCGAATATGAGGCTCGACGATCCGGAGCCGAACTACAACAAGGCGGTATGGGAACTGAAGAGACTTGCGGACCTTCTGAGAACGGGCGAAAAAGAACGCGAAAGCGGCGGCAGACTTACAGGCGGGGTTACCGCACTGTTTGACCGGGAGCAGTACATGCTCATGGTCGAAAAGGCGAAGCACTACATACGGGAGGGCGATATCTTCCAGATTGTCCTTTCGAACCGGCTGTCGGCGCCATTTGAAGGAAGTCTCTTAAATACCTACAGGGTGCTCCGGACCATCAATCCTTCCCCGTACATGTTTTATTTTTCCGGAACGGACGTCGAGATCGCGGGAGCGTCTCCCGAAACGCTCGTAAAGCTGGAGGACGGAGTACTTCACACGTTTCCGCTGGCCGGAACCAGGCCGCGCGGAAGGACGGAGGCTGAGGACAGGATGCTCATGGAGGAGCTTCTCGCCGATGAGAAGGAGCTCGCTGAGCACAACATGCTGGTGGATCTCGGAAGAAATGATCTCGGCAAAATCAGCCGCTTCGGCACGGTTGAGGTCGAAAAACTCCGCTCCATCGAGAAGTTTTCCCATGTCATGCACATCGGCTCAACCGTAAGGGGAGAAATCCGGGAAGACTGCGACGCTTTAAGCGCCATCGAGGCGGTTCTGCCTGCGGGAACGCTGTCCGGAGCCCCGAAAATCAGGGCGTGCCAGCTCATCACGGAGCTCGAGAAGAATAAGAGAGGAGTTTACGGAGGAGCGATCGGGTACATCGATTTTACCGGGAATATGGATACCTGCATCGCGATCCGGATTGTCTATAAGAAAAACGGAAAGGTATTCGTAAGGAGCGGCGCAGGTATCGTCGCGGATTCGGTTCCCGAGAAGGAATACGAGGAGTGCCTTAATAAGGCAAAGGCATCCCTCAGCGCTCTGGAGATGGCCGGGGAGGTGGAATAATGATACTGCTCATCGATAATTATGACAGCTTCTCGTATAACCTCTATCAGCTGATCGGGGAGCAGAATCCGGACATCCGTGTGATCCGGAACGATGAAATGACAGTGGAGGAAATCCGGAGTCTTATGCCCCGGCGGATTATTCTTTCACCCGGTCCCGGAAGGCCGGAGAATGCCGGAGTGATTGAGGAGGTTGTAAAGAGACTGGGAAGTGAAATTCCGATCCTCGGCGTATGTCTGGGACACCAGGCAATCTGCGAGGCGTACGGGGCTAAGATCACCTACGCACGGCAGCTGATGCACGGCAAACAGTCTGTGACGGCTTTTGATCCGGAATGCACCCTGTTCAGAAACTGTCCGGCAAAAGCACCGGTCGCCAGATATCATTCGCTGGCGGCGGATTCGGATTCGATACCGGACTGCCTGAAAATAACGGCAATGACGGAGGACGGCGAGGTGATGGCCGTGCAGCACAGGAAATATCCGGTATTCGGGCTGCAGTTTCATCCCGAGTCAATTCTGACGCCGGACGGAAAAACGATACTTCGGAACTTTTTGGAGGAGCTGAAGGATGTACCCGAATGCGGAGCATGAGGGTTACATATTTCGCATCCGGGAACAGTGAGCCGGCTTACAAAACAGAGTTTTGGGAGGAGCTATAAGAAATGATTAAGGAAGCAATTGTAAAAATCGTAAATAAAGAAGATCTGAGCTACGACGAGGCTTATGCCGTAATGAACGAAATCATGAGCGGGGAGACGTCCCCGACCCAGAACGCCGCATTCCTTGCGGCGCTCTCGACAAAAAGCGCCCGCGCGGAGACGACGGATGAGATCGCCGGCTGTGCGGCGGCCATGAGAGCCCACGCAACGAAGGTGGAGACGGGGATGGAGATCTTTGAGATCGTCGGCACCGGCGGAGACAATGCGCAAAGCTTCAATATCTCCACCACATCCGCTCTTGTCGCGGCAGCGGGCGGAATGAAGGTTGCAAAACACGGTAACCGCGCCGCTTCTTCACAGTGCGGAACCGCAGACTGTCTGGAAGCGCTGGGCGTCAATATTAACCAGAGTCCGAAGCGGTGCCGGGAACTTCTTCAGGAAGCCGGGATGTGCTTTTTCTTCGCCCAGAAATACCACACGTCCATGAAGTATGTGGGTGCGATACGGAGAGAACTCGGATTCCGGACCGTGTTCAATATTCTGGGTCCCCTTACAAATCCGGGAACGCCGTCCATGCAGCTGCTCGGGGTGTATGACGATTATCAGGTGGAGCCGCTGGCCAGAGTTCTTGTGAGCCTCGGGATCCGGCGGGGAATGGTTGTCTACGGACAGGATAAGCTGGATGAGATTTCCATGAGCGCGCCGACCACGGTCAGTGAGATCCGGGACGGATGGTACAAGTCGTATGTCATAAGGCCGGAAGATTTTGGGTTTGAGCGGTGCTCAAAGGATGATCTCCGAGGCGGAACACCGGAAAAAAATGCGGAAATTACCAGGGCGATCTTGCGGGGCGAGAGGGGACCGAAGAGAAATGCGGTTCTTATGAACGCAGGAGCAGCGCTTTACATCGGGGGTAAAGCCGCAAGTATGAAGGAAGGAACGGTTCTGGCAGCGGAGCTGATTGATTCCGGAGCAGCCCTTCAGGTGCTCGATAAACTGATCGAGGTCAGCCAAAGACCGGAGGAAGAGGCATGACGATTCTGGACGAGCTGGCTGCCCATGCGGAGGCAAGAGTTTCAGAGGCAAAACGGAGTATTCCGGAAAGCGAGCTGCGGATGATGGCGTTCGCTTCCGAAAAGGGAGATTTCGCATTTGAGCGAAGTCTGCGGAAGACGGGACTTTCCTTTATCTGCGAGTGTAAGAAGGCTTCGCCGTCAAAAGGCCTGATCGCCCCTGATTTTCCGTATCTTGAGATCGCGAAGGATTATGAAGCGGCAGGCGCCGACTGCATATCGGTTCTTACGGAGCCCCGGTGGTTCCTGGGAAAACTCGATTATCTTAAGGAAATTGCGGAAGCGGTCCGGATTCCGTGTCTCCGGAAGGATTTCACGGTGGACAGTTACATGATCTATGAGGCAAAGCTTTCCGGCGCCGCGGCGGTTCTTCTGATCTGTTCGATTCTTACGGAAAAGAAAATCGCGGAATATATCGGTATCTGTGATGAGCTTGGCATTTCCGCGCTCGTCGAGGCGCATGAACCGGAGGAGGTAAAATGCGCTCTCCGGGCCGGGGCCCGCGTGATCGGCGTTAATAACCGGAATCTCAGGGATTTTTCGGTGAACACGGAAAACAGCCGCCATTTGAGGGAGATGATTCCGGGCGACGTGCTCTTCGTATCCGAAAGCGGCGTGAAGGACGCGGAGGACGTCCGGACACTTAAGCAGATCGGAGCGGACGCCGTTCTGATCGGGGAAACTATTATGAGAGCGGCGGACCGGAAGGCAAAGCTCCGGGAGTTTAAGGAGGCTTAAATGACAAAGATCAAGTTCTGCGGGCTTACACGTCCGAGCGATATCGATGCGGCAAACCGTCTGAATGCGGATTATATCGGCTTCGTGTTCGCGAAAAAAAGCCGCCGCTGCATCTCCGCCCAAAGGGCACTGGAGCTGAAAAAGCTTCTTAAGAACGGAACAGAGGCGGTCGGGGTGTTTGTCGATGCGGACATCGCTGAAGCGGCAGAGCTTCTTGAAAGAGGAATCATTGACATCGCCCAGCTCCACGGCAGCGAAGATGACGCATATGTCAGGGAACTGAAGGAGCGTACCCATAAGCCCGTGATACAGGCGTTCCGGATCCGCAATCCTGAGGATGCAAAAAATGCGGAGCGCAGCCCCGCGGATTATGTGCTTCTCGATTCAGGAGCGGGTACAGGAACCGTATTTGACTGGAGATACGCGAAGCTTGTCAAAAGGCCGTATTT
The DNA here is from genome assembly GCA_902797075.1 of uncultured Lachnospiraceae bacterium. Lineage (GTDB taxonomy): Bacteria > Bacillota > Clostridia > Lachnospirales > Lachnospiraceae > Chordicoccus. The sequence goes on along the minus strand of CADBRO010000224.1, from coordinate 464 downwards.
TCTTGCCGGCGGGCTTGCCTCGTGGAATGCGGGAGCGGCGGTAAAACTCCTCCGCCCCTTTGCTGTGGATGTAAGCTCCGGCATTGAGACAGAGGGAGCGAAGGACTATGAAAAAATGGCGGCGTTTGCCGCCGCGGTGCGAAAGGAAGGATAAAGATGACGAACCCGCGCGGAAGATTCGGCATTCACGGAGGCCAGTATATACCTGAGACCCTGATGAGTGCGGTGACAGAGCTGGAGGAAGCATACAATTATTATAAGGACAATCCGGAGTTCAAGGCTGAGCTGGCGGGACTATTCAATGAGTACGCGGGAAGACCGTCGAGGCTCTACTTCGCGAAAAAAATGACGGAAGACCTGGGAGGCGCGAAAATCTATCTCAAGAGGGAAGATCTCAATCATACCGGAGCCCACAAGATCAACAACTGCATCGGACAGGTGCTTTTGGCCAAAAAAATGGGTAA
>CADBRO010000223.1 GCA_902797075.1 uncultured Lachnospiraceae bacterium | reverse complement strand
CCCGGGGACGAACCTCCTCTTGAAATTACGGTTAAATTATGTTAATCTAAGTTCAAATTCCGGCGACAGTACGCCACCTTTATTCCGAAAAGGAGCAATCTATTATGGAAATCAGAAAATCAGCGGAAGACTATCTCGAGACCATGCTGATGGTCAAGGAACAGTATGGATATATCCGTTCGATCGATGTCGCAGAGAAGCTCGGGGTCACAAAACCGTCCGTGAGCTACGCAACAAAGCTGCTTAGGGAAAACGGCTATATTACCATGGATCACGCAAACATGATTGTGCTGACGGAAAGCGGCATGGAAATCGCAAACCGCATTTATACGCGCCACAAGGTTCTGACGGACTTCTTCGAGAGAATCGGCGTAAGCTCCGAGAACGCCAGGGAAGACGCCTGCAAGGTTGAGCACGATCTGAGCGAAGAGACGTTCGACGCGCTCTGCCGTCATATTGAATCCATACCGAAATAACTTCCGGTCGCAGGACCGTGCGGGCACTTTACCCGCATTTTCGGCTGATAATAAAAATCTCCTGACACAAAAGTCAGGAGATTTTTTTACTGTATGATCTTGTACAGAAGCTGATAGAGCTGCATCGCCTCGTCCGGATTCAATTTGACGCATCCGCTTAATTTAAGCGGGACCTCACGGGCGGTCTTCTTCAACTCTCTTCCTTCTTCGGTCAGATTCAATATGACCTGTCTCTCGTCTTCCCTTCTGCGGGTCCTTGTGATGATACCCGCTGTCTCCAGCTTTTTAAGCAGCGGCGTAAGCGTCCCGTTATCGAGCATCAGCTCCCTGCCGAGCTCCCCCACAGTGATTCCGTCTTTCTCCCAAAGTACGAGCATGACGATATACTGCGTATAAGTAAGTCCAAGCGGTTTCAGGAACGGCGTATACTCCTGAGTGAGCTTTCTTGCCGCTGTATAAAGCGGAAAACACAGCTGGTTTCGAAGTTTCAGGGCTTCGTCCGGATTATAGGACTCCATAATCCTTCAGCCGCCGATCAGTGCAAGAATCTGGTCCTTCGGGATCACGCCGACGGATCTGGCTGCTTCTTCTCCGTTTTTGAACACGATCAGGCAGGGAATGGAGCTGATGCCGAACTGCGACGCAAGATCCATCTCATCATCGACATTGACCTTTCCTACCTTAAAGCCGTCAGCATCTTCGGAAATCTCTTCGACTACCGGTGAGAGCATCTTGCAGGGTCCGCACCAGGACGCCCAGAAATCGACGAGAACGGGTACATCCGACTTCAGAACTTCTTCTTCAAAATTGCTTTCATTCAGAACGATTGCTGCCATGATATCCTCTCCTTCTTTTTTCAGATCAGCGCCGCCACTGCGGCATCAACTTTTGCCATATCTGCGGTAGGTTCAAACCTTGCCGTGACATTTCCGGAGCGGTCTACAAGGAATTTGGTGAAATTCCATTTGATATCCGGATTTTTCTTGTAGTCCTTATCGATCGTCTTCAGCATCGCGCTCATCGCCAGTCCCTTCGGACTCATGCCGAAGCCTTCAAATCCCTTCTGCTCCTTAAGATAGACATAAAGCGGAAGCGCATTTTCGCCATTTACATCCGACTTCTTCATCTGCGGGAACTGGGTATTATACTTCAGCGTGCAGAACTCATGAATCTCGTCGTCGGTACCGGGCGTCTGGCCGGCAAACTGGTTGCAGGGCACATCGATAATCTCAAGGCCTTTGTCATGGTACTTCTCGTAAATCTCCTCCAGATCTTTGTACTGGGGAGTAAAGCCGCAGCCTGTAGCTGTGTTGACAATTAAAATAACCTTTCCTTCATACTCCTTAAGGGAGATTTCACCGTTTTTCGGACTTGTTACCGAATAATCATATATACTCATAGGACCTCCGAATCATGCAATATCATGTGTTGCAATTATATTGTATCAAATATAATTGCATTGTCAAGCATTTTTGCGGAGCATATCCGGCTGGTCACTCAATTCCGGTAACAGTGTAATCCTGATCCTCCACAGCCTTCTTCAGAACGTCGTCAGCGACCTCTCCGCTCAGCGTAACGACGGCAGTACCGGCATTGTGGTCAGCGACAGCGCCGGATACGCCCTCCAGGGCCTCGAGAGCCTTCTTCACCCTGGCTTCACAGTGTTCGCACATCATTCCTTCAACTTTCAGTGTCTTCGTCATGTTTTTCGGTTCCTCCTTAAGATCTTTACTTTTATGCTTTCGGGATAATTCCCGTATCGGCCTGTCATGCGCGGGATCGTGGACGCGCACGAAATTGAGTCTCAGTGCGTTCATGCAGACGCAGAATGAGGAGAGGCTCATCGCGGCTGCTCCGTACATCGGTTTCATCGCGATCCCGTAAAGACCTGCTGCCAGCGGGATGCACACCGCGTTGTAGATAAACGCCCAGAAGAGATTTTCGTGAATATTTCGTATCGTCGCGCGGCTCAGGCGCACGGCTGCAGGTACGTCGGTAAGAAAGCTCTTCATAAGCACCACATCCGCGGCATCAATCGCCACGTCCGCTCCCGCTCCGATTGCCATTCCGATATCCGCCCTCGCAAGTGCAGGGGCGTCGTTAATTCCGTCGCCGACCATCACGACGCTTCCGCTCTCCCGGAGTTTCTTCACGACCTCTTCTTTTCCGTCCGGAAGTACTCCTGCCGTCACTTCGTCTACGCCGGCTTCCCGTCCGATCGCAGCGGCTGTCCTGGCATTGTCCCCGGTTAACATCACCACCCGGATTCCCATACCGCGGAGCTGGCGTATCGCTTCGGGCGCTTCCTCCTTGATCGAATCCGCAACCGCGATAATTCCGAGAAGAGTATCATTTTCCGCGAAAAGAAGCGGTGTTTTTCCGTCAAGAGAGAGTTTTTCCGCGGTCTTTTGCATCTCCTCCGGGACGCTGACAAGTCCGGAAATATAGGAGAGGGAGCCGCCCCGGAGCAGATTTTCCCCGCAGCGCGCGGTAAGTCCGTTTCCCGGAAGAGCCGTAAAATCAGTAACTTCTTTCTCCGCAATTCCGGCTTCGCGGCAGCGTCTGATGACCGCCTTCGCCAGCGGGTGTTCGCTCTTCGCCTCAAGAGACGCCGCCATCTGAAGCAGGTAGTCTGCAGAATCACCCACAATATCCGTCACCCGCGGTTCCCCGCTCGTTATGGTCCCGGTTTTATCGAGAGCGATGACAGAGGTTCTTCCGGTTCTTTCAAGGGAAGCCGCTGTCTTGTAAAGAATTCCGTTTTTAGCTCCGACACCGCTGCCGACCATGATCGCAACCGGCGTCGCCAGTCCTAAAGCGCAGGGACAGCTGATTACGATCACGGAAATTGCCCTTGCGATCGCATAGCCGAATTCCCTGCCCGCAAGCAGCCAGCCGATCAGCGTCACTGCGGCAATCAGAAGCACGACCGGTACAAAGATTCCGGAGACCTTATCCGCGATCCGCGCAAGCGGCGCTTTTGTCGCGGCGGCATCCGATACCATCTTTATGATCTGCTGAAGAGTGGTGTCCTCGCCAACCCTTGTCGCCCTGCACCTGACATAACCCTGCAGATTGACTGAAGCCGCGGACACGGTATCTCCGGCAGTCTTGTCAACCGGGATACTCTCGCCGGTCAGCGCCGATTCATTGACCGCCGTCGCGCCTTCGACAATAACCCCGTCTACCGGGATATTCTCCCCCGGTTTTACCGCAAAAATGTCTCCGACCTTTACTTCGTCAATGCCAACAGTGTACTCCGCTCCGTCCCTTACGATCACTGCGGTTTCCGGAGCTATTTTCATCAGGTTTTTCAGGGCGTCTGTGGTTTTACCCTTTGACATCGCTTCCAGCATCTTTCCGACAGTGATCAGCGTCGGAATCATCGCGGCGGATTCAAAATAAAGATTCATTGCGTAATGGTGAACAGTGCCTGAGTCTCCGTTTCCCATCGCAATAATCATGATGAAGAGCTCCGCGATGGAGTAAGCAAGAGATGCGGAAGATCCGATCGCAACCAGCGTGTCCATATTCGGGGCTTTCATGAAAAGCGCCCTGAATCCGCTGGTAAAAAAGCGGTGATTGATCAGCATGATCACGATGGCGAGCAGCATCTCAAATGTTCCCAGAAGAACGTGGTTTTCAAATGGCTCCGGCACCGGCCAGTGCCACATCATGTGTCCCATGGAAAAATACATCAATATGACGAGAAATACCGCAGAAACCGCCAGGCGTCTCCTGAGCTTCGGCGTCTCGGTGTCCCTCAGCGCCTCTTCCTGTTCGCGGAGCTTCGAAGCGGCTGATTTTCCTCCTGCGCTATCTGCTCCGCGGAGCACTGCTCCGTATCCGGCGTTCTCAACTGCCCTGATGATATCCTCGCTGGCTGCGGTTCCGGTTACACCCATCGAATTGGTAAGGAGGCTGACTGAGCAGCTCTCGACGCCCGGCACCTTCGACACCGCCTTTTCCACTCTCGCGCTGCAGGCGGCGCAGCTCATACCGCTGATATTATACTGTTCCATCCTGAATATCTATCCTTTCTGTCTCTGCAATGCATGGAACCCTGAAGCGATAAAACAGCTTAATTATCCATAAATTTTCCCTGTTTCGCAAGTCACAGCTTAGAGGGAGAGACCATTTTCACGGAAAAAGCCGCTTCATCCCCATGTGCGGCGGCGGCGAACATGTGGCCGTCGTATTCCCTGTATGCTGTATTCCAGCCGCAGTCAAAAACCGAAAAGCTTTTCGGTTCCATGGCGATTCCCCGTCCATCCGCCTTCATAATGCTTTCCTTCATCGTCCAGACAGCGTAGCTTCTGGTATTGACGCCGCCCTTTAATATCCATTCTTGCTCGTCCGGGCGGAAGCAGATTTTAAAGATACTCCCGGGAAAGCTCCCGATCTGCTCCGCATCGATTCCGATCTCTCCCTCTCTGCACGAAAGCGCCGCGTAGCTGCCGCCGTGAGTCAGGGAAAAATACCCGCCGAGCCGGCTTTTGAAGCCGTCCCGGAACTTCGGTTTCCCGTTCCCGTCCCGCAGGATATCCCGGTCCTCATCCGCTCCGAGAACGTACTTAACCAGCAGTCCCGCCGCCGCGCAGCGCAGCTTGTCTTCTTTCATTTTAAACCGACTGATCATCGTTTTCCGAAGCGACGGGAGCAGCGGTAAGAGCCGGTTATATTCAGGTTCCAGTTCCCTGATATCCATCAAGTACATGTTTATACTTTCTCCACACTTTTTGATTGCAAAACGCGCATGTTTTCATGAGTATTCCCAAAACGTGTGCTTTTTTGAGCTTTTTTTCAGAGTCGTTGTTAATTTATGTTATTATTATAACAGTGTAATCACATAAACGGAGATACATAATTATGGAAGTTTTCTATCATATTGTTGCCTTGCTGGGCGGTCTGGCGCTGTTCCTTTACGGAATGCGCATTATGGGCGACGGTCTGAAAAGCAGCTCAGGCGGCGCCATGAAAGCGGCGCTGGCCAAAGTAACGAACAAACCGGTGATGGGATTTCTTCTGGGTGCTGTCGTCACATGCATGATTCAGAGCTCGACTGCTACCATCGTTCTCACCGTCGGTCTTGTCGGCGCTGGTTTTCTTACTTTCCGGCAGTCGATCGGAATTGTTCTCGGAGCGAATGTCGGAACCGCGATCACTGCACAGATCATCCGTCTGATGGATGTACAGGCCGGCGCAACCAGTATTCTCTACTTTTTCAAATCCGACAATCTTGCGCCTATGGCGCTTCTCATCGGAATCATCCTCATCATGTTCGTCAAGAAAAAGGCGGCTGGAACCATCGGAACCATTTTTATGGGCTTCGGTATTCTCTTTGTCGGCCTGATGAATATGAGCAGCGCCGTCTCAACGATGAGCGGATCTTTAAGCCGGCTTCTTACTTCCTTCGAAGATAATTATTTCCTCGGCTTTCTCTCAGGCGTGGCGGTTACCGGAGTCATCCAGAGCTCTTCCGCGGTCGTCGGTATCCTTCAGTCCATCGCCAGTTCCGTCGGCGTCAGCTTCTGCGGGGTATTTGCCGTCATTATCGGCGTCAACATCGGCGACTGCCTGACCACATATCTGGTCTGCAGGATCGGCGCCAGAACCGAACAGATCCGGACCTGCCTGGTCCACATCATTTACAATGTATT
>CADBRO010000222.1 GCA_902797075.1 uncultured Lachnospiraceae bacterium | reverse complement strand
GAGATTGAGGAGAACTCCGAGCTTGACCTCTATGAATCCTTCCTGAAGCACGAAGGCGACGAAAGAATTCCGGAAGTCGTAAAGAGCATGGAAGAAGATCTCGGAGCCGGCAACAAGAAGCCGGAAATCCTTGCTAAGCTCGCTCAGTATGAGCTGACGCTGAAAGACTGGGTTGAAGCGCACAGAGGCTATCGCAAGTATGTCACCCTTACAACAAAATGCTGGCCGGCATTCCAGACCATGTTCGGATTCGTTCCGTGCTATGTCAACAGCCGTCTGACAGGCGAAGGCATTCCGGTTTCCTGCGAAGTAGATATCTACGGAACACTTTCCGAGTTCATCGGAACCGTTGTGAGCGACGATATCGTTACGCTGCTTGATATCAACAATTCCGTTCCGAAGGAAATGTACAAGGCTGACATCGAAGGCAAGTTCGATTACAAGCATACGGATACCTTCATGGGCTTCCATTGCGGCAATACATGCTCGAAGAAGCTTGCGTTCCATGAGATGAAATATCAGAAGATCATGGCAAGAAGCCTTCCGATCGAGGTTACAAACGGAACTCTTGAAGGCGACATCGCTCCGGGCGAAATCACCTTCTACAGACTGCAGAGCACGGCTGACGGAAAGCTTCGCGCTTACATCGCTGAAGGCGAGGTCCTTCCGGTTGCAACGAGAAGCTTCGGCAGCATCGGCGTATTCGCAATTCCGGAAATGGGAAGATTCTATCGCCACGTTCTCATCGAGAAGGGCTTCCCGCATCACGGCGCTGTCGCGTTCGGCAAGTGGGGCAAGGCTCTCTTCGAAGTATTCAAATATATCGGTGTTCCCCTTGATGAGATCGGATATAATCAGCCTGCAGGCGTCCGCTATCCGTCGGAGAATCCGTGGGGCTGATCTTTTTCAGACATAACTAACTGTGCGGCAGCAGGATACACGTCCTGCTGCCGTATTCCAAAGGAGAAATCATATGAAAATTCTGAGCGTATATGACGAAGAATTTGCATCATACGGAAAAGTCGTCGAAGGCTATGACGTACAGCCGATTCTTGATGCTTTAAATGCGTCCACGCCGCTTCCGGAAGCAGTTGAATACAAGCCGGAAGAGGAGGCAATCCAGTCCCTTGACATCGCGGCGGAAATCGCTCCGACGCTTTACGGCGGCCTTCCGGTGCAGTTCGGATACTGCAATGGCCATAACACAAAGCTCAACTGCCTTGAGTATCACAGGGACAGTGAGTTTAACCTGGGAACGGAAGACTTCGTACTGATTCTCGCGAAGGAAGGCGAGATCAAAGACGGCAAGCTTGATACCTCGCTCTGCAAGGCATTTCGTGTCCCGGCAGGAGTTCTGGTCGAAGTCTACGCGACATCGCTTCATTACGCGCCGTGCCACGCGGATCCCGCGAAGGGCTTTAAAGTACTTGTCGCTCTTCCGAAGGGAACTAACGTCGGAACCTGCGCGACAGTGGGAAAGACCTTCGAGGATAAACTTTTGTGGGCTGCGAATAAGTGGCTGCTCGCTCATCCGGATTCAGCCGAAGCGAAGGACGGCGCCTGGGTCGGCCTCGTCGGTGAGAATCTTGATATCGCAGGCGATATCTGAACTGAATATAGATACTAATGAACAAAAATGCTGCCCGGGATATTGTTCCCGGACAGCATTTTGATGATATGAAAAGATAGACCTGTTCTTTCCCTTTTTTCTGGGATATAATGACACAAACGTGCGGAACACTTATAATCTGATGTTCCGCGGTAATTTATATCAGGATTTGGGGAGTATGGGTAATATTCGAAAAGGACTGGTTCTTGGGGCGCTGATCGGGATGATCGCGGTTTTGCCGTCCCAGTACAGCCAAAATACAGTAAACGCACTGCATCCGGCAGCAGCGAAATCCGGCGTTAACGTACTTGTCGGCGAAGTCGACGGAAAAGAAGTTCTGCCGGACGACACAGCATTTCCTTCTTCTGCAGATGCAGTTTTTTCAGAGGAAGACATTTCTAAGGATCAGGCGGCCGCTGCGGCAGAATCTGCCTCAACGCCGGAGCCGGTATCAGATGTTGAAGCGGTATCAGGACCGGAGAATGTCTCACAGCCGGAAGCAGTGTCGGAACCGGAGACTACATCAGGCGCCGAACCGGTGACAGAGCCGGATACGGTGAACGGTGGCATTATTCCGGATGAAGGCGGCGCTTCAACTGACCAGCCCGAAGAGGTTGCGTCGGTTCCGGATGCGGTCTCCTCACCGGAAGAGCCGGAGAGCAGCGCGGAAGCCGTGACTGTGAGACTCGGCTTTGCGGGCGATATCAATTTTGACGAGGACTGGCCTACAACACAGTACATGGACCGCGAGGGCGGAATCGAAGCCGTGTTTTCCGGAGATCTGATCGAACTTATGCGCGGCTTTGACATTTTCATGCTGAACAATGAATTTACGTACAGCACCCGCGGTGAGAAGACAGATAAGTCCTATAATTTCCGGGCGGATCCCTCCCGGGTTGAGAATCTCCACGTACTTGGCACAGACATCGTTCTTCTGGCCAACAATCATGTTTTTGACTACGGAGAGGATGCGTTGCTCGACACACTGGATACGCTTGAAAACGCGGGAATCCCGTATGTCGGCGCGGGAAGGAACCGTGAGGAAGCAGGCAGGCCGTATTATTTTACCATCAACGGCAGAAAGATCGCCTATGTAGCAGCGTCGTCAGCGGAAGAATATACTGCTTCGATCGCGACCAGGGCAGCTACAGAGACAGAGTGCGGAATCTTCGACTGCTATCATCAGGACGCGTTTATCGGAGTTATCAAAGAAGCTGCGGAAAGTGCTGACTATGTAATCGCCAGCGTCCACTGGGGAATGGAATACGAGGAGCAGTACTACGATGAACAGCGGGAATTTGCTGTCGATATGGTAAATGCCGGAGCGGATGCAATCATCGGGACTCATACGCACTGTCTTCAGGGAGTCAACATGATCGACGGCAAACCGGTTTTTTACAGTCTCGGCAATTTCTGGTTTAACGAACTGGATCTTTATACAGGTCTTGCGGAGCTGACTCTTTCCGTTCCTGCGGATACCGCAAAACCGGTTTCGCTCGTATCGACAAGGTTTTATCCCTGCACGCAGTACGATCTCTATACAGAGATTCCGGATGATGCGGGTAAGAGAACGGAAATTCTTCGTTATCTTGAGGATATTTCCGATGATTCCCTTTCAATCGACAATGACGGGTATATCCATCCTGCGGGATGATGAAATACATCAGGTATTTTGAGGCTTTAATGACAGTCAAAGGAGGAAATGTATGACGGAAAGACGCCCCGACAACATGGAAAGAATTACCACAGAGGCACTTGCAAATGCATTCATCGATGAACAGCTGAAGGAACTTAAGGCACAGATCGGAGACCGGAAGGTGCTGCTGGCGCTTTCAGGCGGCGTTGATTCGTCTGTTGTTGCTGCACTTCTTATTAAAGCGATCGGACAGAACCTTATCTGCGTACATGTCAATCACGGTCTTCTGAGAAAGGGAGAGCCGGAGCAGGTTATCGAGGTTTTCCGCAATCAAATGAACGCCAACCTGATTTATGTCGATGCAGTCGACCGTTTCCTCGACAAGCTTGCCGGCGTATCGGATCCTGAACAGAAGAGACACATCATCGGCGAAGAGTTTATTGATGTATTTGCTGATGAAGCCAGAAAGCTCGACGGTGTGGATTTCCTTGCCCAGGGTACAATCTGGCCGGATATTCTTGAGAGCGAGAGCGGAATCAAGGCACATCACAATGCCGGCGGTCTTCCTGAGGATATCGCATCAAGATTTGAACTGGTTGAGCCGGTTAAGATCCTGTTCAAGGATGAGGTTCGTGTAGTTGGAAAAGCCCTTGGGCTGCCGGATGAGATGGTATATCGTCAGCCGCTCCCGGGCCCGGGACTCGGCGTACGCTGCCCGGGCGCGATTACCCGCGACAGACTTGAAGCCGTCAGGGAGTCAGACGCGATCCTTCGTGAAGAGTTTGCAAAGAACGGACTTGAAGGAAAAGTATGGCAGTACTTCACCGTTGTTCCTGATTTCAAATCAACCGGCGTAAAGGACGGGAAAAGAACATTTGACTGGCCGTGCATCATCCGCGCGATCAATACGACAGACGTCATGGAAGTGACTGTTGAGCATCTTCCGGCAGAGCTGATCGATCACCTTGTGAACCGCAT
>CADBRO010000221.1 GCA_902797075.1 uncultured Lachnospiraceae bacterium | reverse complement strand
CGAGGCGGGAATCAGCATCATCGCTCATCCGCCGGGAAAGAAGCTCCAGAACATGATGCAGCTTTCGGGCGGAGAGAAGGCGCTTACGGCGATTGCCCTTTTGTTCGCTATCCAGAATCTGAAGCCGTCGCCATTTTGCCTGCTGGACGAAATCGAGGCCGCTCTCGACGAGAGCAATGTTCTTCGTTTCGCGGAATATCTTCACAAGCTCACGGCGAATACGCAGTTCATCGTTATTACTCACAGAAGAGGAACGATGACCGCCGCGGACAGGCTTTACGGAATCACCATGCAGGAGAAAGGCGTGTCGACGCTTGTATCGGTGAATCTCATCGAGGATTCACTGTCGAAATAATACAATCAGACAGATGCTTAGCTGATAGCACCGGAGAGGCAGGTAGTTATGGGTTTTTTTGACAGACTTAGAAAGGGACTGAAAAAGACGCAGCATGTGCTCGTCAGGGGAATCGACGACGTCATAGCCAGGCACGATAAAATCGACGAGGATTTTTACGATGATCTCGAAGAGATCATGATCCGGGGCGATATCGGCGTCCGGACGACGGAAGAGATACTCGACGATCTGAGAGAGAGAGTCAGAACCGAGCGGATTAAGAAACCCGCGGATCTGGGAAATGAGCTCGTCGAAAGTATCCGCGACCGGATGAAAACCACCGAAGCGGACTATGAGTTTGAGAACCGGAAATCCGTTGTGCTGGTGATCGGCGTCAATGGAGTCGGCAAGACCACATCCGTAGGAAAGCTTGCCTCCATTTACCAAAAAAGGGGAAAGCGCGTGATCCTCGCGGCTGCAGATACCTACAGGGCAGCGGCGAACGAGCAGCTTGCGGAGTGGGCCAATCGCGCCGGCGTTCAGATGATCGGCGGACAGGACGGAGCAGATCCCGGGTCGGTGGTCTATGATTCCATAGCAGCGGCCAGGGCCAGGGGAGCTGACATACTGATCGTCGATACAGCGGGACGTCTTCACAATAAGAAGAATCTGATGAACGAGCTGAATAAGCTCTACCGTATCATTGAGAAAGAATACTCCGACGCGCTCATCGAGACTCTTCTTGTTCTCGACGGGACGACGGGGCAGAACGCGCTGATACAGGCAAAGGAGTTTTCGGAAGTCGCACCGGTTACGGGCGTCATTCTGACGAAGCTTGACGGAACCGCAAAAGGCGGTATTGCCATTGCGATTCAGGCGGAGCTGGGCATCCCCGTGAAATATATCGGAGTCGGTGAGGCGATCGATGACCTTCAGAAATTTGATGCCGATGATTTCGTAAATGCGCTTTTTGACCAGCCGCAGGTGAAGCCGTCGCATTATGTCTCAACTGAATCGTAATCTTACATCTGAAAACAGACATGACAAAAACCGGAGAGAAATCTCCGGCTTTTCTTGTTTCATTTTTTCTGTTCTTTAAGGTTCTGCATTGCTGTGCTCAGCATGAGCTTGATCCGGTTCAGCTGGTTTACTTCCGAAGCGCCCGGATCATAGTCAACCGCGGCGATATTCGCCTCCGGATAACGCCGGCGGATTTCCTTGATTACGCCTTTTCCGACGATATGGTTCGGAAGGCAGGCAAAGGGCTGGATGCAGACGATATTCGGAACTCCTTCGCCGATCAGCTCGAGCATCTCACCCGTGAGGAACCATCCCTCGCCGGTCTGGTTGCCGTTGGAGACGATCGGAGAAGCGTCTCTTGCGAGATCTTCGATTTTTGCAGGAGGCGTGAAGTGACGGCTCTTTTTAAATTCATTCGTAGCTGCGCTTCTCAAAAGCTCCACAGCCTTCACCGCCGCGTTCATTTTAACTTTGTGCAAAGCGGGGAAACCAAGATAATCGGTCTTGAAATTTCCGTTGTAGAAGCTGTACTGGAAGAAATCAAGCAGATCAGGAACCACCGCCTCGGCGCCTTCCTTTTCCAGAAGCTCCGCCAGATGATTGTTGGCGGTAGGAGAAAACTTCACCAGGATTTCTCCTACGATACCGACTCTCGGCTTTACTTCATCCGTAATCGGAAGCTGATCGAAGTCATGAATGATGCTTCTGCAGATCTGATTGTACTTCCGCATGCTGATTCCTTCCCGGAGGAACTGCTTGCACACTTTATTCCATTTTCTGTACATCTTGTCGCAGGAGCCTTTTGTCTGTTCGTAGGGCCGCATGCGGTAGATGCATTTCATCATGATATCGCCGAGAACGACAGCATATACGAGCTTCATCAGAAGCTTCGGCGAAATCTTGAAGCCGGGCTGCGGCTCAAAACCGCTGAAATTCAGGGAGAGAACCGGAACATGTGAAAGTCCGGCTTTTCCCAGCGCTCTTCTGATAAACGAAATATAGTTGGATGCCCTGCATCCGCCTCCCGTCTGTGTGATGACAACCGCAGTTTTCGAAAGGTCATATTTGCCTGACGTGAGAGCGTCCATAATCTGGCCGACCACGATCAGGGAAGGATAGCACGCGTCATTGTTGACGTATTTGAGACCCATGTCGATGGCCTGCCGGTTGTCGTTCGAGAGAACCTCGAAATTGAAATTCTCCGAATTGAACGCCTCCTGCAGAAGCTCAAAGTGGATCGGCGACATCTGCGGCGCCAGGATCGTATAGCGGCTCCGCATTTCTTTGGTAAATGCGACCTTTTCAATCGAAGAAGATCTGATGCTGCGATGCTGGGGAGCGTCTTTACGCACGCGGATGGCCGCAAGCAGCGAACGCACACGGATTCTCGCGGCACCGAGATTGCTGACCTCGTCAATTTTGAGGCAGGTATAGATCTTTCCGCTGGCGGACATGATTTCCTGAACCTCGTCCGTCGTGACGGCGTCCAGACCGCATCCGAAGGAGTTGAGCTGGATAATATCCAGATCGTCCCGTGTCTTTATGTAGTTCGCAGCGGCGTAAAGCCTTGTGTGATACATCCACTGATCGTTGACGCGGAGCGGTCTTTCGATTTCAGCCAGATGGGAAATAGAATCTTCGGTGAGGACCGCCATTCCGTACGAATTGATCAGCTCGGGAATTCCGTGGTTGATCTCCGGATCAATGTGATAAGGACGGCCGGCAAGAACGATTCCGTGACGTCCGGTTTCCTCCAGATACCGGAGAGTTTCCTCGCCTTTCTTTTCAATATCCTTCCGGGCCGCGGTCTGTTCCTCCCAGGCTGCGTGCGCCGCAGCCGCCACTTCGCTTTTCGGAAGATCGCTGAAGATCTCCGTGATCCGTTTCGTGAAGACGGCTTCGTCTGTCAGAGCGAGGAACGGGTTCATGAATCTGATGCCGGGATCTCTCAGCTCTTCGACGTTATTTTTGATGTTTTCGGCGTAGCTCGTGACGATCGGGCAGTTGTAGTGATTGACCGCCTCCGGGAATTCATCCCTCTCGTAGGGGATGCAGGGATAGAAGATAAAGCGTATCCCCTCGCGGAGCAGCCAGGCAATATGCCCGTGGGCGAGCTTGGCCGGATAGCACTCGGATTCACTCGGAATGGATTCGATTCCGAGTTCGTAAACCGCATGGCTTGAGGTCGGCGAGAGGACGACCTCGTATCCGAGCTTCGTAAAAAATGTAAACCAGAGCGGATAGTTCTCGTACATGTTGAGAACGCGCGGAATTCCTACCTTTCCGCGGGTCGCGCGGTCGGAGGAAAGCGGCACATAGTGGAACAGCCGCTCGTATTTATAATCATAGAGATTCGGAAGGTGATCCTTGTTTTTCTCCTGCCCGATGCCGCGCTCGCAGCGGTTTCCCGAGATATACTTTCTGCCGTCGGAAAAATGGTTGATCGTAAGTCTGCAGGCGTTCGTGCAGCCGTGGCAGTGGGTCATGGAAGTCCTGTAGGAGAACTCCTCGATTTCCTTCAGGGAGAGCATTTTGCTCGGCCCGTCCTGGCAGCGTTCCCGGGCGATGAGCGCAGCGCCGAAAGCTCCCATGATGCCGGCGATATCCGGACGGATCACCTCGCACCCGGCGATCCGCTCAAAGGCGCGGAGAACCGCGTCGTTGTAGAAGGTTCCGCCCTGCACGACGATATTCTTTCCGAGCTCGGAGGCGTCGGAAACCTTGATAACCTTGTAGAGCGCGTTTTTGATAACGGAATAGGCAAGACCCGCGGAGATGTCGGCGACCGTAGCGCCTTCCTTCTGGGCCTGCTTCACCTTAGAATTCATGAAGACCGTACATCTCGTTCCGAGATCGATGGGATGCTCGGCGAAGAGAGCCGCCTTCGCGAAATCCTTCACGGAGTAATTCAGCGTCTTTGCGAAATTCTCGATGAAGGAGCCGCAGCCGGATGAACATGCCTCATTCAGCATGACGTCATCGACGGCGTGATTGCGGATCCGGATGCATTTCATATCCTGTCCGCCGATGTCAAGAATGCAGTCCACATCGTGGTTGAAGAACTGGGCAGCATAATAGTGGGCGATGGTTTCGACCTCGCCCTCATCGAGCAGCAGCGCGGATTTGATCAGCGCCTCACCGTAGCCCGTCGAGCATGATCCGCTGATGACCACATCCTCCGGCATATGGGCGCAGGTTTCCTTGATCGCGCGGATTGCCGTAGCGAGAGGATCTCCGTGGTTGTTGTCATAGAAGGAGTACAGCAGCTTTCCGTCTTCGGAAATCAGTGCTGTTTTTGTAGTCGTCGAACCGGCGTCGATTCCAAGATAAGCTTTTCCGTGGTAGGACGAGAGAATTCCCCGTTCTACCTTGTAAGCCGACTGACGGTCCCTGAAGCTTACGTAATCATCGTGGGACGCAAAAAGCGGCTCCAGACGGTTGACTTCGAACTCGAGCGATACTCCGCCCTCAAGCCGTTCCGTAAGATCCCGGAGAGAGACCAGCTGATCACCTTCGGTAAACGGACGTTCTTCTGTCCTTGCTTCCTGCATTGCGGCTTCAACCGCGTTCATGGCGGCGCCGCAGGCGGCGAACAGATGGGAATTCTCCGGTGCGATCGTGTGTTCCTCGTCGAGCTTCAGGGTGCGGACATAGGTCTCCCTGAGCTGGTCAAGAAAATGAAGCGGGCCGCCGAGGAATGCGACATGTCCGCGGATCGGTTTTCCGCATGCGAGGCCGGAAATAGTCTGGTTGCATACTGCCTGGAAAATAGAAGCGGCAAGATCCTCTTTGGTTGCCCCCTCGTTGATGAGCGGCTGTATATCTGTCTTTGCGAAAACGCCGCATCTGGCTGCGATCGGGTAGATTGCACTGTAAGTAGCGGCGTATTTATTGAGTCCCGCCGCGTCCGTCTGAAGCAGGTCGGCCATCTGATCGATGAAGGAACCCGTGCCTCCGGCGCAGATTCCGTTCATACGCTGCTCAATGCCGCCATTTTCAAAATAGATGATCTTCGCGTCCTCGCCGCCGAGCTCGATCGCCACATCTGTTTTCGGGCAGAACTTCTTAAGCGAAGTGGAAACTGCCACGACCTCCTGCACGAACGGAACGCCCAGGTGCTTCGCGAGGGTAAGTCCGCCGGAGCCTGTGATCGCCGGCGATACGGAAACGTCGCCGTACATGTCGCAGGCTTTACGTATCAGTTTTGCTGCAGTTGTCTGTATCTCGGCATAATGCCTTTCGTAATCTGAAAAAAGAATCCGGTCCGATTCGTCCATCAGCGCGATTTTAACCGTTGTGGACCCGATATCGATACCGAGCGTGAAATTTTGATTATCCATTATATTCCTTCAGTCTTTAAAATGTATAAACATAAGGATTATAAGACACACCGGAGGAAAGTACAAGAAACAGATTTCCCTAAAAGTCGCATCTTAAGCGCGCCCGGCTTGCCGAAGGGGTGTCCTTTTGCTTATAATAAGGAAAATACGACAGAAGAAGGAGTGGATGCATGTATCAGTTGCTGAAGACGGAGGGACGTGCGAAGAGGGCGCGTCTGACCACTGTGCACGGAGTAATTGAAACCCCCGTTTTTATGAACGTGGGAACCTGCGCGGCGATCAAGGGAGGAATATCTTCTCCGGAGCTTGTCACACTGCATACCCAGGTGGAGCTCTGCAATACATACCACCTGCATGTAAGGCCGGGTGATGAAATCGTCAGGAAAATGGGGGGAGTCCGGAAGTTTATGTCATGGGAGGGACCCGTGCTTACCGACTCCGGCGGCTTTCAGGTATTCTCGCTTTCCGGACTTCGGAAAATCAGGGAAGAGGGCGTGACTTTCCGCTCCCACGTGGACGGTAGAAAGATCTTCATGGGACCCGAGGAAAGCATAAGGATTCAGTCAAACCTGGGATCAACGATTGCCATGGCCTTTGACGAATGCCCCAATGCGCTTGCCGAAAGAAGTTATGTCCAGGCCTCTGTAGAACGCACCACGCGCTGGCTGATCCGGTGCAAAGACGAGATGAAAAGGCTGAATTCCCTTCCGGATACGATCAATCCGGACCAGCTCCTTTTCGGCATCAATCAGGGCGGTATTCTCTGCGATATAAGAAGGGACCATGCAGACCGCATCTCGGAGCTTGATCTTGACGGATATGCCGTGGGAGGCCTTGCTGTCGGGGAGACGCACGAAGAGATGTACCATGTTCTTGACGAAACGGTTCCTCATCTTCCGAAAGACAAGCCGACTTACCTCATGGGGGTCGGAACACCCGAGAATATCCTCGAAGGTGTGGACCGGGGGATCGATTTCTTTGACTGCGTCTATCCTTCAAGAAACGGAAGGCACGGTCACGTCTATACGAATACCGGACACCTGAACCTGTTTAATGCCCGCTATGAGACGGATCCGGATCCGATTGATCCGGAGTGCGGATGCCCGGTGTGCCGGACTCACTCCAAAGCCTACATCAGGCACCTGCTGAAGGCCGGCGAGATGCTCGGTATGCGCCTCTGCGTCATGCATAATCTCTGGTACTACAATCACCTGATGGAGGAAATCAGGGAAGCGATCGATCAGGGCTGTTTTGCCAGCTATAAGAAAATGCGGATCGAGGGGTTCAGGGAAAATCCTCTGCATAACACTGTCATGAAGCCCAAAGGCGGGAATTAGTTCTTGAAGTTGAACGTGTTTTCCTGTATTATTACTTGATAGTTCCGCGAATGTAACGGAACTGAATTTGTGTAAGTGGGAGGAACATATGAATCTTATCGTATTAACGGCAGATGCGGCCCAGGGATCAGGCGCCCTTGGATGGGGAACGATGATTTTCTGGCTCGTTGCGATGGTCGCGATCATGTATTTCCTCATGATCCGTCCCCAGAAGAATGAACAGAAGAGAATCAGCGCAATGCTGAATGACATGGCTGTCGGTGACTCCGTTGTAACGACGAGCGGTTTTTACGGCGTGATTCTTGACATAACCGACGAAGACGTGATTGTCGAATTCGGCAATAACAAGAACTGCAGAATCCCGATGAGAAAGAGTGCGATCGCTGAAGTTGAGAAAGCTTCTGACGCGTATGCGGACAATTCGTCGGATGACGCCAAATCCTCAAAGAAATAATGTGAAGAGCGGAAACGCGAGATAATAACGGTTATTCACGGAGACGGCTCAGCTGTCTCCGTTTGGTTATCTGCCCGGTAGGGCATCATCATATACAGGAACAGGAGGAAATAAACCTTGTACACCTATTGCTGCCTGAATAATATTTCCAATATCGGACTTAAGAATTTTAATGACAATTATACCGAAGTTCACGAAAGCGAAAGCTCCGACGCCATCCTTGTCCGCAGCGCGAACATGAAAGAGATGACATTTCCCGAGGAGCTGAAGGCAATCGCAAGAGCAGGCGCCGGCGTCAACAATATTCCGGTTGATGTCTGCTCCGAGCAGGGAATTGTCGTTTTCAATACTCCCGGCGCAAATGCCAACGGCGTCAAGGAACTCGTGATCGCGGGCATGCTCCTTGCATCGAGAGATATCGTCGGCGGAATTGAGTGGCTTGAAAGACAGGAGACGACAGACGACCTCGCGAAGAAGGTTGAGAAACAGAAAAAGCAGTTTGCGGGTTCCGAAATTGCAGGAAAGAAGCTGGGCATCATCGGACTGGGCGCCATCGGCGTTATGGTTGCCAATGCGGCAGTCGCTCTCGGCATGGATGTTTTCGGATATGATCCGTATCTCAGCATCAAGGCGGCCTGGAATATTTCAAGCAGCATCCACTATGTGTCGGATGTGAGCGAAATCTATGAGAAATGCGATTTTATCACGCTTCACGTTCCGCTTAACGATTCGACAAAGGGAATGGTCGGAGAGGAAGCATTTGCAAAAATGCACGACGGAACGGTTCTTCTCAATTTCGCAAGAGATCCGCTTGTCAATGAAAAGGCACTGATCAGCGCTCTTGAAAGCGGAAGAATCGGCAAGTATGTTACCGATTTCGTTACGCCGAACGTGGCCCGTGCGCAGAACACCATCGTTACGCCGCACCTCGGCGCGTCGACAAAGGAATCCGAGGATAACTGCGCGGTTATGGCTGTGAAGCAGATCCGGGCTTATCTCGAACACGGAACGATCAAAAATTCCGTCAACTATCCGGCCTGCGATATGGGACCGTGCGTAACGGCAGGAAGAATTGCCGTCAACCACAGAAATGAACCGAACATGCTCGCTCAGCTCATGGGCGTACTCGGCGAAGCCGGCGTGAACGTTGCCAACATTTCAAATACCAGCCGCGGTGAATACGCGTACACACTGATCGATATCGACTCCGCATCGGATCAGTCGATCATCGAGAAGATCAGCGGAATCAAAGGCGTCCTCAAGGTCAGGATTGTAAAATAACATGAAACGGTATATCACTTTGGCACTGATTGCGTGCCTCGCACTGACAGGCTGCGGAGGAACCCACGCGACAAAGACTCCGAAATCGGCAGTATCCGGTACCGCGTCCATCTCGCTGACCGAAGATCTGTACGCCATGATTCTTCCGAATGAGGAAAATGCGTTCGATGACAGGGAGGCCGCCGGTTTTTCCGAAATCATGGAAAAGGCGGGACGCGGTTACGTCATAGAGCGGCCAAAGGGCGGCTCCGCACAGGAACAGAGAAATCTGGTGAGATCGCTGACGGACCGGGGAGCCAGCTGCATTGCAGTTGCACCGAAAGACGCCAATGCTCTGGCTGACGTCCTGAAGGAAGCCATGGAAGCCGGTATCGATGTCTGCTCGTTTGACAAGGCCGCTGCACCCGGCAGCAGGGAGCTGCACGTTAACCCTGCGGGAGCTATGGAAATGGCGGAGATCATGGTTGACGCCGTCTATGAGATTTCCGGGGGCGCCGGACAATGGGCGATCCTCACGGCTTCACAGGTCACGGATCAGCAGAACGGGTTGACGGAAGCTTTTAAGAGCGTGCTGAAGGATAAGAAATACGAGAACCTTGAACTTCTCGAAATCGCGTACGGCAGCGATGTCCGGAGGATGATGGTGGATCAGACAAAATCCCTGATTCAGACCTATCCGGATCTCAAAGTGATATGCTGCACATCAACTGCAGGCCTTTCCGCAGCATGTGAAGCGGCCGGAACCGCGGAAACAGATGTGAAGCTTACGGGATTCGGTCTTCCGTCGGAAATGAAGGACTACGTAGCTGACGACGGTATTTGTCCGTTTTTCTTCCTGCGAAATCCTCTGGACACGGGAAAGCTGACGGCCTACGTGTCGATTGCGCTTCACAGCTCCCAGATTTCCGGCGCGAAGGGAGAGTCGTTTATCGCCGAGGATCTGGGTGAATTCAAGGTGACCGAGGCGCCGGATAAGGGCACCGAGGTAATCGTCGGGACTCCTGAACGAATTGATGAGCACAATATAACAGACTGGACTTCGGATTACTGAAACTGAGGTACATGCGGCAGAGCAAATCAGATAAGGAGTATTTGCCATGAATAATGATATTTATATGAGGCATGAGCCGGTTCTTAAAAAAGTCAAGCTGATTACACTGATCATTTCCGCAATTTCGCTGGTGCTCGGCATCGCCCTGATCATGTTCCCGGAGCCGATGCAGGAGATCATGGGATTCATCACAGGCGTGGCAGCAATTGCAGTAGGAGCGCACCGTCTGTATATTTACTTCCGCCGTCAGAGGGAGGCGACAATTCTCGCAACGGATCTCTTCCTCGGGATTGTCTGCGTGATCGCAGGTCTTATCTTCATCATCCGCAGAAGCGACGTATCCGGTTATGTGGTGATTATTTACGGCGTGCTTCTGGTGGCAGGCGGCATCGTAAAGCTTCAGAATTCCATTGATCTTTATCACATCGGACTCTACCGCTGGTGGATTGTCCTGATACTGGGATGTGCGAGTATGTTCTGCGGCGTGCTTCTGATTCTGAAGCCGCAGCTGATCGTTCCCATTCTTATCACTATTGCGGGACTGTTTCTGATTTATGACGGCATTTCAGGATTTTTCACGGTAATTTTCTTTGATCTGACGCTGAAAAAAGTGAAAAAAGGGATTCCCATCGGGCGTCCCGCACCGAAACCGCAGGCAGCGCCGGCAAGCGGCGCGGCCCCTGTTCCGCCGCAGCCCGGAACGGCTGTACCGCCGCAGGCACCGCCGGAAGCGGCAGTTCATCCTGAAGCAGGTCCCGGAACGGAAGATCCCTTCGATCCTGCCGTCATCCAGTCGGGAACGGATTTCGGAGGAACGGCGCCGGGCGCGGCACCGCAGGCGCATCATATGAATTTTGATCCCGATACGGGAGAACCGCTTGGCGGAAATAAATAACAAAATCCTGATTATGGGATTAAAAGTTAATAATACAGGAGCGATTAATAATGGCAGAGAATTGTACACATGACTGCAGCAGCTGTAAAGAGAACTGCGAATCCCGCGATCCGAAGAGCTTTCTTGAAAAGCCGAACAAAGGATCCCGCGTAAAGAAGGTGATCGGCGTTGTCAGCGGTAAAGGCGGCGTCGGGAAATCGATGGTTACATCGCTTTTGGCGGTGGGCGCCGTGCTTGACGGCAAGCGGGCCGGAATTATGGACGCGGATATTACAGGTCCTTCGATTCCTAGGATTTTCGGAATTGAGGGGTCGCAGATTCTTGGAAATGACGACGGACTTGTTCCTGCTTCGACCGTGACGGGAATCAATATCATGTCCATCAATCTGCTTCTTGAAAACAGCCAGGATCCCGTTATCTGGAGAGGTCCGGTGATTGCCGGGGCTGTCAAGCAGTTCTGGACGGATGTGGCCTGGGGCGATCTTGATTATCTCTTTGTGGATATGCCTCCGGGAACAGGCGACGTACCCCTGACCGTGTTCCAGTCGCTGCCCCTTGACGGCATAATCATTGTCACTTCTCCGCAGGAGCTCGTGTCAATGATCGTGGGAAAAGCTGTACGTATGGCGTCCGCCATGAACATTCCCGTGCTCGGTCTTGTTGAGAATATGAGCTATGTGGAGTGTCCGGACTGCGGAAAGAAGATCATGCTGTTCGGAGAGAGCGGCGCGGCCGGAGTCGCAAAGAACTACGGAATTGAGAAGACGGTTGCGCTTCCGGTGCTGCCGGCGCTTGCATCTCTTTGTGACGCGGGAAAGATCGAGACCGTTCAGGCGGATATCGCCGAGAAGGTATTTGATCTCATAAAGTAAAGACTTGCTGTATTTATCAAAAAAACCAAATCTCCTGTTGCGTTTAAGAAAAAAATGTGTATAATAGGAGAAGTGGTTTTGCCGATGTGGCTCAGTTGGTAGAGCAACGCATTCGTAATGCGTAGGTCATCGGTTCGAGTCCGATCATCGGCTTAGGCGGGAATCCTT
>CADBRO010000220.1 GCA_902797075.1 uncultured Lachnospiraceae bacterium | reverse complement strand
ACGCCGCCGTTTTCCTGCACCATCTTCGCCATCTGGTTATTGTATTCCATGAACTTTGAAATGACGGTATTAAGCGCAAACTGGTTGAGTCGCATCGTGATGTCTGCGACCAGCTTGTGTCTCATCTTGATCATTTCAGGAGTTGCTTTTACATCCGCCTCAATTGAAGTTACGGCCGTGTTCCAGAATTTGTTGAGATAGCGGTTCACGCCGTCAATGCCTCTCTCGTCCCACGCGGAATCCTGCTGCGGGGGTCCGATGAACAGCTCGTAAATACGAAGCGAATCGCATCCGTAATCCCTGACCATATCATCGGGCGATACCACATTTCCAAGAGACTTGCTCATCTTGACGCCCTTCGGTCCCAGAATCATTCCCTGGTTGAAAAGCTTCTTAAAGGGCTCGTCGAAATCGATCACACCGATATCATTAAGGAATTTGGTGTAAAATCTGGAGTACAGAAGGTGAAGCACAGCATGCTCAACGCCGCCGATGTACATATCCACCGGGAGGTACGCGTCCGCTTTCTCTCTGCTCACAAGCTCTTTGTCGTTATGAGCGTCGATGTAACGGAGGAAATACCAGGAGGAGCCTGCCCACTGAGGCATCGTATTCGTCTCCCGTTTCGCCGGGCCTCCGCAGCACGGGCAGGTTGTATTGACCCACTCGTCAATTGCCGCAAGCGGAGATTCTCCGGTGTCTGTCGGCTGATAGGACTTCACGTCCGGAAGCAGTACCGGAAGCTGGTCTTCCGGAACCGGAACAGCGCCGCATTTTTCACAGTGAACGATCGGAATCGGCTCGCCCCAGTATCTCTGTCTTGAGAAAACCCAGTCGCGGAGCTTGTAATTGACGGTTTTCTTTCCGAGTCCCATCTTCTCGATCATGGCCGGCGCTTCCAGCTTGAGCTCGGAGGATTCCCTGCCGTTCCACTCGCCGGAATTAATGACTACGCCGGAGGCGTCCGTATAGGCTTCCGTCATATCCGGAATCTCCGTTCCGTCCTTGCTGATTACCTGAACGATCGGAAGGGAGAATTTCTTTGCGAACTCAAAGTCGCGGTCATCATGGGCAGGAACGCACATGATCGCTCCCGTACCGTAATCCGCAAGTACATAATCCGAGATCCAGATGGGAACCTTATTTCCGCTTAAGGGATTCACGGCATATCTGCCTGTGAATACACCGGTCTTTTCCTTATTCTGAACGCGGTCGACGCTGGATTTGTTCGCCGCAGCGGCGCAGTACGCCTCAACGTCAGCCGCCTGCTCTTCCGTCGCCAGCTTTTTCACCAGTTCATGTTCCGGTGCGAGAACCATAAATGTCGCGCCGTACAGCGTGTCCGGTCTCGTCGTATAGACCGTGATGCTCTCGTCCATTCCGTCCACCGGGAAATAGACCTCGGCGCCGTAGGAACGGCCGATCCAGTCAGTCTGCATCTTCTTGACCTTTTCAGGCCAGTCAAGATCTTTAAGACCTTCGAGCAGACGGTCCGCATAAGCCGTGATTTTCAGCATCCACTGACGAAGGTTTTTCTTTGTTACCGGAGCTCCGCAGCGCTCGCAGCATCCGTCCACGACTTCCTCGTTGGCAAGGACGGCCTTGCAGCTCGGGCACCAGTTCAGCGGCATCTCTTTTTCGTAAGCCAGTCCGTGCTTGAACATCTGCACGAAAATCCACTGCGTCCATTTATAGAATGCGGGATCCGTGGTATTAAGCTCCATATCCCAGTCGCGGATTGCGCCGATCTGATCGATCTGCTTTTTGATGTTGGCAACATTCGCCGCAGTGGAGACCGACGGGTGCTGGCCCGTCTTGATCGCATAATTCTCCGCCGGAAGTCCGAAGGCGTCCCAACCCATCGGGTGGATGACATAATGCCCTCCGTCCATCATTTTATAACGTGCCCAGACATCCGAAATTACATATCCCCTCCAGTGGCCGACATGAAGACCGGCTCCGGAAGGATACGGGAACATATCCAGACAGTAGTATTTCTTCTTTTTTCCGTCGTTAACATTGATGGGCTTCTCTTCCCACCGCTTTCTCCATTTGTTTTCTACTTCAATGTGATTATAGAGAGATGCCATTTCCGTGCCTCCGCATTCTTAAAGCTTAGTTCATTCTAAAATCAGGCATATGGTTTGTCAAGCGGACCTTGCGGGTCTTACAATGCCCAGAACTGCGGCATTTGTTCCGCGTTTTCCCCCGCTTGCCCTGTGGGAAAACAGAAGGTCCGGATTGCACGCCGTGCACAGTCCCGCCATACTGATCGACGACATCGGGATGCCGCTTTCAATCATCATGGCACGGTTCGTTCCCTGAAGATCAACCAGGTACTTTCCGTTTTTCTTCGGCTTTACAAAGAAATCCGGAAACTGCGCAGCTACGTCCGCGCTCACTTCATAGCAGGAACCGCAGATGGACGGACCGACGAATGCCTTCATTTTTCGCGGATCCGAACCAAATTCAGCCCTCATTTTGGAGATGGTCTCGCGGGCCATTCCCGCGGCGGTGCCTCTCCATCCTGAATGCGATAATCCCACGGCTCTGTGTTCCGGATCAATGAATCCGAGAAGAACGCAGTCGGCGTGATAAGCTGTCAGCATAACGCCGGGTTCATCCGTAATCAGACCGTCCACGTCTTTCCACGGCAGCGGTTTTGTAAAACCGGCGCCCCTGTCTTCTATTCCGACTCTCCGCACGTTGATTGTGTGCGTCTGCTCGGTCAGCACCAGATCGTCCGTGTCGAATCCCACTGCAGCAGCGAACCGCCTGAAGTTCTCTCTTACGGCATCGTCCCTGTCGCCCCGCGTAAAGCTCAGATTCATCGAGGCAAGACAGCCCCGGCTCACGCCTCCGAAACGTGTTGAAAATGCGTGCGTAATCCAGTTTTCCGCATCAAAATCCGGAAATGTCAGCCAGATCAGATCCCGCTTTCTCCGGAGTGTCATACCCTCGTCTTTTGTTCCGCTCCAACGGATTTCCATTTCTTCCTACTTTCTGTACTCGAATGCCTGTTCCACGTGCTGGATTTCTTCCGGAGTCACGCCGATTACATCGAATCTGCAGGGTGAATCCTGCGGAAGTCCCTTCTGGAGAAGATAGAATAACGCGACACTTGAAATCTTTCTCTGCTTTTTGATATCGACGCTTTCAAGCGGATCACCGCTTGTAAAGCTCTGTCTGAATTTCACTTCCGTGAATACGAGGCAGTCCCCGTCTTTCGCGACAATGTCGATTTCTCCGAGCCGGCATCTGAAATTCATCTCGAGAATCTCATATCCCTTTTCTTTCAGATACTCCGCAGCCGTAATTTCATACTGTTTTCCGATCTGTCTTGTATTGTCACTCATCTTCGTTCCTCACCACATGCACAAAGCTTCTTCTGTGAATGGCGCACATACCCATCTGTCTGATTGCGTTCATGTGTTCCGCGGTTCCATACCCCTTGTTTGCGGCAAAGCCGTAACCCGGGTAAATACGGTCGTATTCTTCCATCATCCGGTCCCTGGTCACCTTGGCGACGATGCTTGCCGCGGCAATCGAGACGCTTTTGGCGTCACCGTGAATAATCGGACACTGGGGAATCGCAACACCCGGGATCGTAACGGCGTCATTTAAAAGGAAATCCGGTCTTACTGCCATCGCTTCTATGGCCTTCCGCATCGCGCTGTAAGTCGCCTGCAGAATATTGATGCTGTCGATCACCTCATGAGATTCCATGCCGATTCCAACGGCCAGTGCCTCCCGCATAATCACATCGAAAAGCTCTTCTCTTTTTTTCGCTGTCAGCTTCTTTGAGTCGTTGAGATAAAGAATCGGTCTGTCCGCAGGAAGAATGACCGCACACGCGACGACCGGACCTGCCAGCGGCCCCCGTCCGACTTCGTCAATGCCGGCGATCAGACCCTTATCCGCGAACCTCTTCTCGTAAACGCTCATTTCTTCGGTTCTCTTTATCTCTTTTTCGAGCCTGATTCTTGCCCTTTCTTCTTTCGCCTTCTGCGCGGCAAGCTGTTTTTCGGTCATAAGCTATTCGCCTTCCTCCGTAAGCGGCTCACTGGGACAGGGCTCAAGGGTAATTCTTCCGAGCTTTCCCTGCCGGAATTCGTCAAGCAGCAGCGACGATGCTTTCAAAAGGTCTGTCCCGCCGCCTTTTTTGAGAGCTCCTCTCCTTTTTCCGACTGCCTCCATAATCTCTTCGGCGTTCATATCCTCCGTAACGGAATACCGCTCGAAAAAAGCACCTGCGCGGCGTTCTTTCAGAATATCGGTCAGATAATAAGCGAGCTCAGCCTGATCCACATTTTCGTCCGGAATCGACCCGAGCAGGGCTATTTTCCTTCCGGTCTCCTGATTTTCAAATTTCGGCCAGAGGAGCCCCGGCGTATCAAGCAGCTCCACCTTGCTGTTCATCCGGATCCACTGCCGTCCGCGGGTTACTCCGGGTTTATTCCCGGTCTTAAGGGAAGCCGATCCGGAAAAAGAATTAATGAATGTGGATTTTCCCACATTCGGAATTCCGCAGACCATGGCTCTTACCGGCCTTCCGGTAATTCCCTTTTTTCTGTCCCGCTCGATTTTCGCGCGGCAGGCCTCCATAATCGCAGGCGTCAGGCCTTTCAGGGCGCCGTTATTTCTCAAGTCGCAGGTATACGGATAAAATCCGCGGTTCCTGAAATAAGCCATCCATTTCGCGGTTTCTTCAGGATCGGCGAGATCGCTTTTCCCGAGCAGAACCATCCTGGCTTTTCCGGCGCATAACCGGTCAAAGTCAGGATTCCTTCCGGATACGGGAATCCTCGCGTCCACGATCTCGATAACGAGATCAATCAGTTTCATATTCTCCTGCATCTGACGAAGGGTTTTCGTCATATGCCCGGGATACCACTGGTAATCCAATCCTCTTCTCCTAACGTACGAATCCCGCGTGTTTTGCCGGTCGTCCGATAAACCAGACCTTACCGATCACGGAGCTTTTCGCTATATTTCCCACATCCGCAAAGCGGCTGTCCTCACTGTTGTTGCGGTTGTCTCCGAGAACAAAATACTGATCGCTTCCGAGCTTTACGCCGTCCTCCGCAATTCCCGGTTTGCTGATATTCGGGAATTCCTTGTTCTCGATATACGTCTTCCCGTTGATCAGGATCAGTCCGTCCTTAATCTGTATCGTCTCGCCGGGAAGCGCAATGACGCGCTTTACGTGGATACCTGCGTCGATTTCGTTGCTGCTGCGGTAAGCGATCACATCGCCCCTCCGCACCCCGGTTACAAGATATGCCGCCCGGTTTACAAAGACGCGGTCCCCGCTTTCGAGCGTGGGGTTCATGGAGTTCTCCTGGATCATAACCGATCCGAAGAAAACGAACGCGCAGGCGGCAGAAAGCAGAAGGACAACCATGAGCTGAAGCAGCAGCATCAGGATCCTCCGGTTTTTCTCTCTTCTTACGCGGCGCTTTATTTCCTGCTGTGTGACTGATTTCGCCATTTTTCCGCTCCGATCCGGAAATTCCGGATATCATTTTAATTTAAAAGGGGAGGCGGATCTTGCGGATCCTCTCCCCAGCATCTACAGAAGCAGATCATTATTATTTAATGACTTCCTTGACCTTCGCACTCTTACCGGTACGCTGTCTCAGATAATTGAGCTTCGCTCTTCTGACTTTACCATGACGGACAACTTCGATCTTCTCAACGTTCGGAGAATGAAGCGGCCATGTCTTCTCGACGCCTACGCCGTTGGAAGTTTTTCTTACTGTGAAAGTCTCACGGTTTCCGCCGCCCTGTCTCTTAATGACAACGCCTTCGAAAATCTGGATTCTTTCACGGTTGCCTTCCTTAATCTTTCCGTGGACGCGAATGGTATCGCCTACACGAAACTCAGTAATGCTTTCTTTCAGCTGAGCTTCTTCGATCTTTTTGATGATTTCGTTCATATATTTTCTCCTTCTTTGTCGGATGTTCATT
>CADBRO010000219.1 GCA_902797075.1 uncultured Lachnospiraceae bacterium | reverse complement strand
TAATCCCTCCGGAAATCAGGATCGGCTTCATTTCCCGAGAACCAGAGCTCCGCTGCCGTATAAAGCAGCTCCCCGGAGCGCTCCGGACGTATGATTCCGGAGTCGATCCTGGCACAGACCGCGGTGAGTGCCGGAGCTGTCTCCGCCATATCGCAGCCGTAATTCAAAAGACCGATATAGGCCTCTTCACCTTCCGGCATAAGATCCGCGGCCTCGAGATAGCGGTCGGCAACCTTCTGATCATAGACACCGCTCGCAAGGCTCCTGCCGGCAAGATCCGCCGCATCCTTAAGGACATATGCGTAATTCATCCTGATTTCCCTGCGCATCTTCGCCCTCAGCGCAAATCCGGAGCACGTGAGCAGAAAGGCGGCTGTGAGCGCGGCCCCGAACATCATCAGCTTTTTTGTTTCCGTCCGCAGATACTGCGCGTCCAGATCCCTGTATCGGCGGAGCGCGCTGATCAGCTCGGTACAGCTCTGGTACCGTTCGTCCGGATCTCTTCTCGTGCACTTTGCAATCACGGATTCAAGACCTGAAGACAGCTCCTTTCGCACAGTTCTTACAGGCACCAGCTCATAAGGAGGCTGTGCGGGATCCCTTCCGGTCACCAGGTGATAAAGCGTAGCGCCCAGACCATATATATCGGTCCTTACGTCCGTCTGCCCCCGTCCTCCGAACTGCTCCGGCGCAGCGTATCCCACAGTTCCCAGACAGATCGTATCCTCCGTTCCGCTGGCCTTGTATTCCCTCGCGATGCCGAAATCGAAAAGCACCAGTCTTCCGTCGGGACAGAGCATGACATTGCCGGGTTTCATATCCCTGTAAATCACGGGAGGTTCCTGGCTGTGAAGAAACTGCAGCACCCCCGCCAGTTCTATCGCCCACCTCACCGAGGTCTCCTGATCCTGGGGTCCGTTCTTCTTCACAATATCAAGCAGGGTCTCGCCTTCGATATAATCCATGACGACGCTTAAATACGTGCCGTCGTCGATCACGTCGATAATCCTCGGCAGACCCGGATGTCTGAGCCGCACAAGCAGCGAGATCTCCGCGGCCATGCTCTGCCTGCAAAGCCTTCCGTCCTCCCGGCTCTCCTTGCCGACCGTCTTCATCGCCCACTGTTTTTCCAGCTTTTCATCCCAGACAAGATAAACGACACTCATCCCGCCTCTTCCGGTGATTCCTCTTACCCGGTATCTCCCGCCGATCACCGTACCGGGCGCGAAGTCTGTCTCTGTCTTCCGGCTGTCCATAAGGCATGCTGTTCCTTTCCTGCGTATACCGTAAGCGCCGTCATATTGTCCGTCTCGCCTTTTCTGTAAGCTCCGGCCGCCAGATGACGCAGCGCCCGCTGCATTTTGTCCTCTTCACCGGCAGCTCCGGCAAGGCCAAGAAGAAGATCCCCGTCCTCCTGCATTCTCCAGAATCCGTCCGAGCACAGCAAAAACAGGTCTCCGTCCCGTATTCTCCCGGCGGCAAATTCAGGGTCCGGAACACAGGATGCCCCGACGCACTGAAGCAGTACGGAGCTTTCGGGCTTTTCCTCCCGGCTTATCCCGGAAGCCTTTTTCTGTCCCTTAATCGCCGCGGACAGGGACTGGTCATGGGTGAGCTGCCGTATCCGTCCGTTTCTGATGCGGTAGGCCCTGGAATCGCCGATGTTCATGATCTGAAAATGCCTCCCGGCCGCCAGAAGCAGCACACAGGTCGTCCCCATCCGGCAGTGAAGCTCATCTCCTTTTTCGGTCAGCTTCCTGCTCGTCTCGCCGGCCAGCAGGCCCAGGCTTGTCTTAAGGTTCCTCCAGTTCACGCCATTTTCGGAAAATGTCTCCGTGAACCACCGGTCCACCGCGCCGGCCAGAACCGCACTGGCGTAGGATCCGCGCTCGAGTCCTCCCATTCCGTCGCAGACCGCGGCACAGACCAGGCATTTTCCGGCGATTTCCGCCGTCGCGTAATAAAGGGAATCCTGGTTTTCCCTTCTCCTGCCGGCGTCGTTCATATAAGCGATCTGAAACCGCATATGCAGCGAGCCTCTCTTCTTTATTTCTTTAAGATATATCCGGATAATCCGCTCCGAACGGAGCTTCTTCGATGAGCTAATTATGTACGAAACAAATGTGAACTTCAATAAAAAAGAACTACGATTCCCGCAGGTATCGCAGTTCTTTTTCATTTCTTAATTATTCGGCAGTCTCGCTTCCGATATCGACCTTTTCCTCGTCCAGATCCTCTTCCATGATTGTCTCTGCCGGAGTTTCCGGAAGCTCTCCGGTTTCCGCATCCTCTGCAGCGGCCATTTCCGCATCAATCCGGCTGTCTGTATCCAGATGGATGTTCCTGTACCGCTTGAGGCCTGTTCCCGCAGGAATCAGCTGGCCAATGATGACGTTTTCCTTAAGTCCGATCAGCGGATCGATCTTGCCCTTGATTGCCGCATCCGTAAGAACCTTTGTGGTCTCCTGGAATGACGCGGCCGACAGGAACGAATTCGTGGCAAGCGCTGACTTCGTAATACCGAGTACGACGCGTGTGCCTTCCGCCGGCTCTTTTCCTTCGGCGATCAGCTGCTCGTTCATATCCTCGAAATCAAGGAAATCTACCAGCGATCCCGGCAGGAACTCCGTATCACCGTTCTTCTCGATGCGTACCTTCCGCAGCATCTGGCGGACAATCACCTCGATGTGCTTGTCGTTGATATCAACGCCCTGCAGACGGTAAACCTTCTGAACCTCGCACAGCAGGTAATCCTGGACGGCGCGCACGCCGCGGATCTTCATGATATCGTGCGGATTGATGGAACCTTCGGTGATCGGTTCGCCCGCTTCGAGTACCTTTCCATCGATATCCTTCGGTCTTGAACCGTAAGGAATCAGGTAGGTCTTCTGGTAATCCTTGCTGCCCTCTTCGGCGTCGTTATTTGTGATAACGACCTCTTTCTTCTTCTTGCTGTCGATGATCTGCGCCACACCGGGGATCTCCGTGATAATCGCAAGACCCTTCGGCTTACGCGCCTCGAAAAGCTCCTCGACACGGGGAAGACCCTGTGTGATATCGCCGCCCGCGACGCCGCCGGTATGGAATGTTCTCATCGTAAGCTGCGTACCCGGCTCGCCGATCGACTGGGCCGCGATGATGCCGACAGCTTCGCCGACCTGAACCGCTTCGCCCGTCGCCATGTTTGCGCCGTAGCACTTGACGCAGATACCGAATTTCGAACGGCAGGTAAGAATCGTTCTGATCTTAACGCGGCTGACCGGTTTTCCGTCCTCGCCGACGCCCTCGCTGACCACGCGTTCCGCGCGTCTCGGAGTGATCATATGATTCGCTTTTACGATAATGTTTCCGCTCGCGTCGGTAATCGTCTCCGCCGCGAAACGGCCCGTGATACGCTCCTGTAAGGACTCGACGATCGACTTGTTGCTGCCCTCGCCCTCTGAGAATTCCTGGACGTACATACCCGGGATTTCTCCTCTGGTCTCGCAGCAGTCCATCTCACGGATGATCAGCTCCTGTGAAACGTCAACCAGACGTCTTGTCAGATAACCGGAGTCCGCTGTACGAAGCGCTGTATCGGACAGACCCTTGCGGGCGCCGTGAGCCGACATGAAGTACTCCAGAACGTCCAGACCCTCACGGAAGTTCGAGGTAATCGGGAGCTCGATCGTATGGCCCGTCGTATCCGCCATCAGGCCTCGCATGCCTGCCAGCTGCTTGATCTGCTTATCAGATCCACGGGCGCCTGAATTCGCCATCATGAAGATGTTGTTGTACTTGTCAAGACCGTCGAGCAGCTTCTTTGTAAGCTTCGCGTCGGTGTTCTTCCAGGTCTCGACGACTTCCTTGTAACGCTCCTCATCCGTGATGAAGCCGCGCCGGTAGTTTTTGGAAATGCGGTCGACCGTCGCCTGCGCTTCGGCAATCAGTTGCGGCTTTTCGGGCGGAACCGTCATATCGGAAATCGAAACAGTCATTGCGGAAATTGTTGAGTACTTGTAGCCCATAGCCTTGACCTTGTCAAGGACCTCGGCCGTCACTGTTGCGCCGTGTACAT
>CADBRO010000218.1 GCA_902797075.1 uncultured Lachnospiraceae bacterium | reverse complement strand
CACTATGCAAGAGGACCATCTTATGATTTGCTGCTATTTATTCTTATACGCAAACAGCTTTTTTAGCTTACTACAATTCGTTCTTATTTGCAAGATACTTCCTGATAAAATCCCGCTCTTTCGGACTTATCACAGCGTTCTCAAGCAGATCCGGCCTTCGCTCGGCCGTCCGTATCAGCGACTGTTCGCGCCTCCAGGCGTCCACCTTCGCGTGATCCCCGGACAAAAGGATCGCCGGCACCTTCCTGTCCCTCCAGATTTCCGGTCTGGAATACTGAGGAAACTCCAGAAGCCCGTCACCGAAGGAATCATCCTCGGCGGATTCGTTGTTGTGGAGAACGCCGGGAATCATTCGTGAAATGGCGTCTATCATGCACATAGCCGGCAGCTCGCCGCCGGTCAGCACATAATCGCCGATGGACACCTCGTCGGTGACGATTTCATCCAGCACCCGTTCATCCACACCTTCGTAGTGGCCGCACAGAAATACAATTCCCTTTTCAAGGGCAAGCTCCTTCGCCATATCCTGATGAAAGACCTTTCCCTGGGGCGTGAGATATACGACCCTCGGATTATAATCAATCCGGTTCCGGATCGACATAAACGCGTCGTATACGGGCTGGGCCTGCATAACCATACCGGCTCCGCCGCCGTAGGGGTAATCGTCCGTCTTCCCGTGCTTGCTGAGTGTATAGTCCCGGATATTCACAGCCTCAAGGCTGAGAACTCCGTCCTCAATCGCCCTGCCGATAATGCTGGTATGAAGGCCGTCCGTAATCATGTCGGGAAATAAAGTAAGAACATAGTATTCCAAATCAGATCTCCTTCATGATACGGACGGTAATCCGTTTCTCCACCGGATCAACGCC
This sequence comes from uncultured Lachnospiraceae bacterium, assembly GCA_902797075.1. GTDB lineage: Bacteria > Bacillota > Clostridia > Lachnospirales > Lachnospiraceae > Chordicoccus. The sequence continues at coordinate 1,243 of CADBRO010000218.1, read as the reverse complement.
GGTTACAAATTCCCGGACCGCGGGTATATAAGTGATTCCGCCCTCTCGCCTGTCAATTACGTAAACGTCGTTCGCACCGGTCCGGAAAATGTCGCTGAGCGTTCCGTATTCGCTGCCGTCTTCGAGATACACCGCACTGCCCACAAGATCTCCGATAAAGTACTCCCCTTCAAGAAGAGGGATTGCATCTTCACGGGAAACGAGAAGTGTGCTGCCCCTCAGTTTCTGGGCGTCCTCGATCCGGTCCACTCCTGCAAGTTTAAGAATCGGCTTTCCTTTAAAGAAAGCCGTCCTTTCCACCTCCATGATGGTCTCCGCTGCGCCGGTTTGTACGATCACACGGGAAAGGCCGCGAAACCGCTCCGGTTCGTCTGTCGTCGGATAGACGTTAACCTCGCCTTTCAGACCGTGCGTTGATGTAATATATCCGATTTCAAGCTTATCAAGCATATCCGGTATTCCCGTCAGGCGTCGATATCGACGACAACCTTTTCATCTGTCTTGGTCGACGCTGCTTTAACAACCGTTCTGATCGCTTTGGCAATTCTTCCCTGTTTGCCGATTACTTTTCCCATATCGGCGGAAGCAACACGCAGTCCGATCACCGTCTGGCCGTCTTCCTTAGTTTCCGTCACGGTCACCTCTTCCGGGTGATCGACGAGAGCCTTAGCGATGACTTCAACTAACTCTTTCAAACATACACCTCCATACATTCTGCAATTTGGGCTTTATGCCCGGTAAAGGTGTCTGTTATTTTACGATTCCGGCAAGCTTCAGAAGCTTCGCGACTTCTGCTGTCGGCTGAGCGCCGTTGCTGAGCCACTTCTTGGCAGCTTCTTCATCGATCGTATAAACGCTGGGATCCTTCGTCGGGTCATATGTGCCGATTTCCTCGATAAATCTTCCGTCTCTCGGGGATCTTGAATCCGCTACGATAATTCTGTAGAACGGTGCCTTCTTTTTGCCGATTCTTGTAAGTCTGATCTTAACCATTTTTGTTTTTCCTCCTGAAAATCATGTAATACTGTATATGTATCTGTTCATTATAGGTTTTGGAACAGTTACAGCCTGTCTAAGCGGGGTCAGAACGGGAACTTGATTCCTCCAAGCTTTCCGAGACCGCCTCTGCCCTTTTTCATCATGCCGGGCATCTGTTTCATCATTTTTCTTGCCTGGTCGAACTGCTTCACCAGGCGGTTGACCTCGCTGATATCAACGCCTGATCCCTCAGCGATCCTGCGTT
>CADBRO010000217.1 GCA_902797075.1 uncultured Lachnospiraceae bacterium | reverse complement strand
GGTCTTGCGCCGGGAACCGAGCTCATCACATTTTCTTCCGAGACAAAGGAAGGAAGGGATGAGGTGTGGGATCTGATCAGAAGTTATGGAGCTGCCGAAGATGCCAATAATCAGAGCTGAAAAACTGGGATTCAATTACGTACAGTATAACGATGAAAATGAAGCTCCCGAAACCATAAAGGCGATCAGAGACATTGATCTTTCGATTGAGAAGGGGAGCTTCGTTGCGATCCTCGGACACAACGGCTCGGGAAAGTCCACACTCGCTAAGCAGATGAATGCGCTTCTTATGCCGACCAGCGGCACGATGTGGGTGGACGGTATTGATACTGCAGGCGAGGATGAACTCTGGAAGGTCCGTCAGAAAGCCGGAATGGTTTTCCAGAATCCGGACAATCAGATTATCGGAACCGTCGTCGACGAGGATGTAGCGTTCGGTCCGGAGAATCTGGGAATGCCGACGGATGATATCTGGACGCGGGTCGATGACGCCCTCTCAAAAGTGGGGATGCTGGGATTCAGGGACAGATCGCCGAACCGGCTGTCAGGCGGGCAGAAGCAGAGAGTGGCAATAGCAGGCGTCGTCGCGATGCATCCGGAGTGTATTGTGCTCGATGAGCCGACGGCCATGCTGGATCCGAACGGAAGACGGGAGGTTCTCGAAGTTGCAAGAGAGCTCAACCGGAAGGAAGGCGTCACCGTCATCCTGATCACGCATTACATGGAAGAGGTTATCTACGCGGATCATGTTTATGTGATGGATCTGGGAAAGATTGTCATGGAGGGAACACCGAGGGAGGTTTTTTCGAGAGTCGACGAACTGAAGGCGCTGAAACTCACGGTCCCTCAGGTTACCGAACTGGCCTATGAGCTGAAAAAGGCCGGGGTAAAGATTCCGGACGGGATTATTACACCGGAAGAGCTTGTGGAAGCGCTGTGCGCCATAAGGTGATAATATGCTTATTGAAATACAGGATTTATGTTATACGTACGGTGAGGGCACTGTCTACGAGGTGATGGCTCTCGATCACGTAAACTTGAAGATCGGCGAGGGAGAATTCATCGGCGTCATCGGGCACACCGGCAGCGGTAAGTCCACGCTCATTCAGCATTTAAACGGACTGATCAAGCCCACGTCCGGCAGAATTCTGTTTGAGGGAAAGGATATATGGGAAGAAGGATATGACCGCAGGTCCCTGAGAACCCATGTGGGCCTTGTCTTCCAGTACCCGGAAAACCAGCTGTTTGAGACGGATGTTCTGACCGACGTGATGTTCGGCCCGAAAAATGAAGGCCTTACGAAAGAGGAATGCGAGCAGCGGGCGAAGATGGCGCTGCGGCAGGTCGGCATTTCCGAAGATCTCTATAAGGTTTCACCCTTTGAGCTTTCGGGAGGGCAGAAGAGGCGCGTCGCGGTCGCCGGAGTCCTTGCGATGGACCCCGAGGTTCTGATTCTCGACGAACCGACGGCAGGTCTTGATCCCGGCGGACGGAATGAGCTGCTGAACCAGATTAAATATCTGAGGGACAAACGCGGAATTACGGTCATTCTCGTATCGCACAGCATGGAGGACATGGCAGTCTACGCGAACCGGCTGATCGTGGTTCACGAAGGAAAGATCGCCTACGATGACACGCCGCGAAATGTTTTTACCCACCACAGGGAACTTGAGAAAATGGGACTCTCCGCGCCGCAGATCACTTATGTCATGCATGACCTCAAAGCACGGGGACTTGAGGTAGACACGAGGGCGCTTACAGTAAATGAAGCGGCAAGAAGTATTCTCATGGCACTTTCTCTCAGGAAGTCGATGAAAACTGCTGAAGCACAGGAGAAACAGGATTAATATGGGAGAGATAACGCTCGGACAGTATTATCCGACGAATTCCATACTGCACAGACTGGATCCGAGAGTGAAATTTCTCGGAACGCTGGTATATATCGTGGCGCTGTTTCTCGTCAGAGGACCGGTGGGATACGCTGTATGCGCCGCCGCGCTTATTTCCATGATAGTGCTGTCGAAAGTACCGTTCCGCTATGTGCTTAAGAGCCTGAAGCCCGTTGTTCTGATTATGGCGGTAACGATGCTGTTTAACCTTCTTCTGACTCCCGGCGAGGTGCTGTGGAGATTCTGGATCTTTAAGATTACCGAAGAAGGAATCCGGATGGCGGCAAAGATGGGAATCAGGCTGGTATTTCTCGTCTCGGGATCGTCCATCATGACGCTTACGACGACGCCGAACGCGCTCACGGACGCCATGGAGAGACTGTTTGGTTTTCTTAAGATTATTCACGTGCCCGTCCACGAGATCGCGATGATGATGTCAATCGCCCTCAGATTCATACCGATTCTGACGGAAGAGACGGACAAGATAAAAAAAGCGCAGATTGCGCGGGGAGCGGATTTCGAAACCGGAGGCTTCGTAAAAAGGATGCGCGCCATGATACCGCTTCTTGTGCCGCTTTTCGTATCCGCGTTCCGCAGGGCGAACGATCTGGCTATGGCCATGGAGGCGAGATGTTATCACGGCGGCGCCGGACGGACGCAGATGAAACCTCTCCGGTACAGAAAAGCCGATTACATCGCATGGGCGGTAGTAGCTGCCTTTCTGGCAGTATGCATCTGCCTTTCCGTTACCGGCTGGTAGAAGATTGCAGAAGTTGACGACTCGGGGGACAGCTGATGAGAATCCGTCTCAGAATTGCCTATGACGGAACTGAATATGTCGGATTTCAGAGCCAGACGAACGGAGTCGCCGTTCAGGACGTGCTGAACGCCGCGCTTTCGGACCTGTTTCAAAGGGAGGTCAGAACGCTCGGCGCGTCAAGGACAGACACAGGCGTTCATGCGGAAGGAAATGTGGCGGTTTTTGACGTCGATACGAGGATCGAACCCTCAAAGATCGCATTTGCCCTCAATGCCCGCCTGCCTGAAGATATCAGGATTGTCGGCTCTGACAGGGTTCCGGATGATTTTCACCCGAGGTTCCAGAACACGGTTAAAACCTATGAGTACCGTATTCTGAACCGGGCTCATGCGGATCCTCTGACGAGGCGGACGGAGATCCATTATTATTATCATCTTGATGAAAACGCCATGAATGCCGCCTGCTCGTACCTGCTCGGTGAGCATGACTTCAGGGCATTTTGTTCGGCCGGTTTTTCATCGAAAACGACGGTAAGGACGATCTATCAGGCATCGGTCACACGCACAGGAGACCGCCTGGTATTTTCCATAACCGGCAGCGGATTTCTCTACAATATGGTCCGTATCATTGCCGGGACACTGATAGAAATCGGCTCCGGAAAGTATCCGCCCGGGCGCATGGAGGAAATCCTGAAATCCTGCGACAGAAAGATGGCGGGGCCCACCGCAGTGGCAAGAGGACTTGTTCTGATGGAAATCAGGTACCCTGATTACGAATGAACGCTTTATCAAGCTTTTTTATAAGGAGGCTGTATGGGAACTACTTACAATGATGACAATATTCTGGCCAGGTTTTTCGGAAAGTCATCGAACTACACCGATATACCGAACAGCCTGTTCAAGGAGTACAACGTAAAGAAGGGGCTCAGAAATGAAGACGGAACGGGCGTACGGATCGGACTCACCAGAGTCGCGGACGTCGTCGGATATACGACTGACGAAGAAGGACATGTTGTCCCCTGTGACGGAGATCTGCTTTACAGAGGCTACAGCATTCGGGACCTGATCGCCGGTCGAAGCGGCAACTTCGGATACGAGGAGACCTGTTTCCTTCTTCTCTTCGGATTTCTCCCGGACCGCGAGCAGTTCAGGGCGTTTAAAGAGAGCATCGCGCAGAGATACGAGCTTCCCGACAACTTCCTGATCCATGAAGTGCTCACTTCTCCCTCGAGAAACCTTATGAACCGTCTGCAGACGCTTACGCTGTCGCTCTATAACTATGACGATGATCCGGATAATACGGACGTCTACGAGACGCTTCGGAAAGGCCTCAACCTGATCGCGAAGTTCCCCATACTTGGATGCTATGCCTACCAGGCGAAAATGCACGACCTTTACAGGGAATCACTCGTCATTCATTATCCGAAGAAGGAATACTCCATTGCCGAGAATATTCTCTACATGCTTCGCGAGGACGGGACATTTACAGACCGGGAGGCGAATCTGGTCGACGCCCTGCTTGTGATTCACGCGGATCACGGCGGCGGCAATAACTCGACATTTACGAATGTCGTGATCGGATCAACGGGAACGGATCTCTATTCGGCAATCTGCGGATCCATCGGGGCCCTCAAGGGACCGAAGCACGGCGGTGCGAATATATCCGTGTCCCAGATGATGAACGAGGTCATCGACATTACACAGTTTTCAACGGACGAGAAGGTCGTAAGCGGTGTTGTAAATGATCTGCTGGACGGAAAACTTTATGATCATTCGGGTCTTATTTACGGGTTCGGTCATGCGGTCTACACGCTGTCTGATCCCAGATGCGAGCTTCTCCGCGAGCTTTGCAGGCATCTTGCGGAAGAGCGGGGGGAGACCGCGAAGTTCGAGTTCTACGAACTGTTCGAAAGAACGGTGAAGGAGACCGTAAAGCGCAGGAAGAACAAGATCCTTCCAACGAACGTGGACTTTTATTCGGGCTTTGCATACCGTATGCTCGGAATTCCGGAAGAGCTGTTCACTCCGCTTTTCGCGATTGCCAGAGTGTCGGGGTGGGTCGCCCATAACGTGGAAAACAAGCTTTATGACGGAAGAATTATGCGTCCGGCGACGAAATATGTGGGCGAAAGCGCTGTTTATAAAAGAATTGAAGAGCGCTGAAAAAATGGAAAAGTCAGCTGATTTTACCGTTGACAGCCATACCTTCCGGTGTTTATAATAATCGAGTGCGACATTCCCAGGTCGCCTTATTTTACGCGCAGCTACGGCCATAGCCCCGGCGACAGAACTGTGCGGAACCTCTTTAACCGGTATGTGGTAATCCGGCGGAGGAACATATCTCTAATTACAGTGTATTACGTTTCAGGAGGAACTTTCATGGGTACATTTATGGCTAAGGCTGGTGAAGTCGAGCGCAAATGGTACGTGATCGACGCCGAAGGAATGCCGCTTGGACGTCTTGCTTCGGAAACAGCCAAAATCTTAAGAGGCAAAAACAAGCCGATTTTCACACCCTATGTAGATACAGGCGATAACGTCATTATCATCAATGCTGAAAAGGTTTCCGTCACAGGAAAGAAACTGGATCAGAAGATCTATTTCCGTCACTCCGAGTATGTCGGCGGCGCAAAGTACACACCGCTTCGTGAAATGCTCGCGAAGAAGCCGGAAAAAGTCGTTGAAAAAGCTGTCCGCGGAATGATCCCGCACGGCGCGCTCGGCGATCAGACATTCAAGAAACTTCACGTTTATGCAGGTCCGGAACATCCGCATGCAGCTCAGAAACCGGAAATGCTGACGCTGAAATTCTGATAGGAGGGTAGAGTAGTGGCAACGGAAAAGTTTTATGGTACCGGAAGAAGAAAGAGTTCTGTCGCAAGAGTATACCTCTCCGCAGGAACAGGCAAAATCACGATCAACAAGCGTGATATCGATGATTTCTTCGGCATGGAAACGCTGAAGATGATCGTTCGTCAGCCGCTTGAACTGACCAATACAGGCGATCGCTATGACCTCACCGTGTTTGTACACGGCGGCGGTTATACGGGCCAGGCTGGCGCGATCCGTCACGGACTTTCCAGAGCACTGTGCAAAGCAGATGCTGATTTCCGTCCGGCTCTTAAGAGCGCTGGTTATCTTACACGCGATCCGAGAATGAAAGAAAGAAAGAAGTACGGCCTCAAAGCCGCGAGACGCGCTCCGCAGTTCAGCAAGCGTTAATCGAAGCTTCGAAACATCAAAAAACCCTGGAAACATGCGGCTTCCAGGGTT